>JAKBBE010000219.1 GCA_021826035.1 Pseudomonadota bacterium
CTGAGGTCACGGCCGGGGTGTGATCATACAACAGCGCCGCGGCGCCGTTGCGGGCTGCCGTGCGGCGGGTGCGAGTGGCGGCCGCAGGACTTGTCCAGGTCCGCGCCGCATGGTCCAATTCCCGAGGATCCGAGCCGCGCCACGAGGAGTGACCTGACCCGAAATCCTTTGCCCATCGGCACGGTGGCCGGTGCGGCGAGCGCCGCAGAATCGCCGGTGGCGCTGAGCAAGGTCGCCGCGGCGAGCCTGGCGTTCTGGATCGCCAAAGTCATTGTCACGACGGCCGGGGATCTGTCCGGCGACGCGTTGTCTCTGTCTCTGACGCTCGGATACGCACGAGCGCTGCTCCTCGCCGCGGTCGCCTTCGCGGCGCTGCTCGGTGCGAACGGGCGCACTCGGCGGTTCGTGCCGACGCTGTACGGGCTGCTCCTCCTGAGCTCATCGACGCTCGGCGCGGAGATCTCGGACAGCCGCGATCGGGCCCTGCGGTGGGGTAATGCCGCCGGGACCGCCGTGCTGCTCGGCTCGCTTGTGCTCGTCCTCGGCGTCGGGTTCGCGCGCCGCGGGACGGTCGTCTTCGCACCGATTACCACGCGGACCGATGAGCGGTTCTACGGGCTGGCCGCCGTTGCCGCCAACAGTGTCGGCTCGGCCTTCGGTGATTGGGTGGGGGATGGACTGCGCGGGGGGCTGTGGGGCGCAATTGCGGTGAATCTCGGCATCATTGCGCCGCTGTTGATTCTGCAGCGCAAGACTCGCATCAGCCGCGGCGTGCTCTACTGGGTCGGGTTCGTCGTGACGCGGGTCCCCTGCTAACGGCGCGCGCTCAGTCGGGGGCACCGTTCAGTCGGCTCCTCGTCGCATCCCTTACCGCCGATGCTCTGCGTCCTCTGGCGTGCCAGGTGCGCGGCCGTGCACGCCAGCCGGTGTCCAGCCAATGACCGAGCGGAACGGCGAGCTCGAGCGGCACATCCGGCGCAGTCGGTGAGCGGGTGGGCACGAGCGCAAGGCGGACAGGCACGTTCGGCTGCAATGCCAGGGCCGCGCCGCGGGCGGAGCGCACTCCGTACTTTCGAGTGCGGGCCCCATCGAGCGTACGCAGGGGCCCTCGGGAGCCGCAGGAGGAGGCCACTCATACGCAGTTTCCACTAGAGAACTGCGCGGTTGTCCTCTTGGTCGGGAATCTGAGCCGGGTTATACGTGTTGGCGGCGTAGCGCATGGCGGGTCACCACCGTGCGCTACGCCGGATCACAGTGCGGCACACGAGCGAACCGGCGAGGATCGATGGCGGCAAGCAACGGCAACAGATTCGCGTCATTCTGGTTCTGGGCGGCGTTGATCGGGCTGCTGGTGGGGATGCAGTTCCTGCTGGTCAGGCCTGGGGCTGCGACGCTTCCGTACAGCGACTTCAAGACGCTGCTGGCGGCCGGCAAGGTCCGCGAGGCGCTGGTCGGGCAGCAGACGATTGATGCACAGATCGATCTCACCGGCACGCAGGCGCTGCTCTCAGCGGAGGATTTCAAGCGGCTGAGCGGCGCGCCGGTCGTTGCGGGGACGCAGCTGCATCAGGTGGTGACGCAGCGGATGGAGGATCCGCAACTGGCCGCCGAGCTGCAGGCGGCGCACGTGCGTTACTCCGGCGCCGCGTCGAACCCCTGGATGCGCACGCTCTTCGAGTGGGTGCTGCCGTTTCTGCTGCTGTTCGCGCTCTGGAGCTGGTTGATGCGCCGGGGACTCGGCGGCGGATCCGGCTTTGCAATGGGCGTTGGGCAGAGTAAGGCGAAGCTGTACGTCGAATCCGAAATCCGCGTCCGGTTCGCCGATGTCGCCGGCATCGATGAGGCCAAGCAGGAGCTCGAGGAGGTGGTGCAGTTCCTGCGCGATCCGCAGCGCTTCCGCGGGCTCGGCGGCAAGATTCCCAAGGGCGTGCTCATCGTCGGTGCGCCCGGAACGGGCAAGACGCTGCTCGCCAAGGCCGTCGCGGGGGAGGCGGGCGTCCCGTTTCTGTCGATCAGTGGCTCGGAGTTCGTCGAGATGTTCGTCGGTGTCGGGGCGGCCCGGGTGCGCGATCTGTTCGCGCAGGCGCGGGCACGCGCCCCATGCATCATTTTTATCGATGAGCTCGATGCGCTCGGCAAGGCACGCGGCATGAGCGGTCTTGCCGGCAACGACGAGCGCGAGCAGACCCTCAATCAGCTGCTGGTCCAGATGGACGGGTTCGAGTCCGACAGTGGCGTGATCATCCTGGCGGCCACCAATCGCCCCGAAATTCTCGATCCGGCGCTGCTGCGGCCGGGTCGATTCGACCGGCACGTGGCCATCGACCGGCCGGACATCAGGGGGCGCGAGGCGATTCTCAAAGTCCACGCCAAGAACGTGAAGCTCAGTCCGGCGGTGGATCTCGCCCAGGTGGCCGCCAAGACGCCGGGATTCGCCGGCGCGGACCTGGCAAACATCGTCAATGAGGCGGCGTTGCGTGCCGCCCGTTCGAACAAGACGGCGGTCGAGCCGCAGGACTTCGACGAGGCGATCGACCGCGTGGTTGCCGGGCTGGAGAAGCGCAACCGGGTCATGAACCCCAAAGAGAAGGAGACGGTGGCGTATCACGAGGCCGGCCATGCGCTGGTGGCCGAGAGCCGCCCGCATGCCGACCGAGTGAGCAAGATCTCGATCATTCCTCGCGGGATCGGGGCCCTCGGCTACACCCAGCAGCTGCCCACGGAAGACCGCTACCTGCTCAAGCGCAGCGAACTGCTCGATCGGCTGGATGTGCTGCTCGGCGGGCGGGTCGCCGAGGAGTTGATCTATGCGGACGTGTCGACCGGAGCGCAGGATGATCTGCAGCGCGCCACGGACATGGCGCGGCACATGATCACCCAGTACGGCATGAGCGAGCGATTGGGGCAGGTGGCCTTCGACACGGGGCGGCACGCGACGTATCTGTCGGCACCCGACATGACGCAGTCGGCGCTCTACAGCAACGAGACGGCGAGGATGATCGATGAGGAGGTCGCGCGACTGATCCGTGAAGCGCACGATCGGGTCGCCAAAACATTGGGCGAACAGCGCGAGACGCTCGAGACGCTGGCGCGATTGTTGCTCGAGCATGAAGTCGTCGATCGGGCGGCACTCGATGTCGTTCTCGGGACGAAGGGCGCGACGAAGGACGCGACGAAGGACGCGCCGCCGCCCGCGGATGCCACTCCGACGCCAGTGCGCGACAACGCGGCGGTTGCCTGAGCAAGAGCACGGTCAACCGCGCCTACTACGCGATGAAGTCTATCGAACATCAATCTTCCGCGGAGGCGAACCAAGCGCACGACAGCCTGCACGCGTTGAAATTGCGCAGGAGGTCGGAGTTCGTCTGGACGCGAACCGGAACCGGGAGTCAGTCGGCAGGGTTGCAGGAGCGCACGGCAGGAGATCCGTCGGCGGAGGCGATCGGGCCGTGATCTTGCGTCGAGTCGCGTGGCTGTATAAGGTAAAAGCCAGACGACGGCGTCCATCGCTCAGCCGTGAGTCGCGAGGTGGGCGACGCGCAGTGAAGGCGCCGTTCGAGGCGGCCGGATCCGGCGCGTCCGATCACAGCGAGGATCGGTTCGGCGCAGGCGCAAGGCGTGCCGGCCCTGTCGGTCGGTGGTGCGGAACTTACTCGAGGAGCGGTTATGGCGATGACCCAGGCGGCAGCCAGAACGATGAAAGTGGCGCAGATCAGCGCCGCGGGCGGGGCATTCGAGATCGTGACGCGGCCCATTCCCGAGCCGAAGGGTGCGCAAG
>JAKBBE010000220.1 GCA_021826035.1 Pseudomonadota bacterium
TGCGGTTCTCTCGCAAGAGAGAGGACTGGGCGGGTGGGTTGGGTAACACTGGGCGCATCGTATGCAGCAGTCAGATTGCGGTTGCACCGCAGTCGCGGTGCAGGATGCGCCGCCCGTGACGCGCGGATGACCGTTTTGTGTCACTGACGTGAAAATTTATCAACGCCGTACGTGACCGTGTTCGCTTGATTGTGCGCGTTGTTTTGCTACCGTGAGTTGCGGCGAGGGGCGCTCTGCCGTCCGCGACAGACCGTCATCAGGAGTTGACTGCATATGCTGCCGACGATGAACAGACACTTCATGCTGGCGTCCGACTTTGATCAGACGCTGAGTTTCAACGATTCCGGCTTCGTGCTCGCCGAGCTGCTCGGTGTCAGGGATTTCGAAGCAAAAGTCGCGGGACTCGCGCGCAGCAATCTGGTCCAGCAGGGCGGAGAGCTCGCCTACCTGATCCGGCACGATCCGGACTTTCGCGGCGTGCGCCGTGAGCACCTGATCGAGGCCGGGCGGCGCGTGCGGCTGAAGAATGCGCTGCCGGCGCTGGTCAACGTGCTGGACCAGGGGGTCGGTTCCGACCGATTCTCGTTCTTCGTGGTCTCGGCGGCGCCGCGTGAAGTGGTCGTGTCGGCGCTTGCGGGCATCGTGCCGCCCGAACACATCCACGGCACCGAGTTCGAATACGACGCGACTTCGGGAGAAGTCAGCAGTATCCGACGCGTGGTCGCCGGTTACGGCAAGGTGGCAGCGCTCGATGAGCTCAGCCGCGAACACGACATTCACACCGATCGAATCGTTTACGTCGGTGACGGTAGCTCCGACGTGCACGTCATGCTGCACGTCAACAACGGCGATGGCTTCACCATTGCGGTTTCGGAGAACCGACAGCTCGCCCGCATCGCGCGCTGCACCGTCGTCAGCGACAACGTCTGCAGTGTGCTCGTGCCGGTGTTCGACCAGGTGCTCGGGATGCGCACGGCGGAGATCCGACGGGTGCTCGAGGCGAACGGTCTGCGGCTCGAGGATTGGGAGAAGGCGCGTACCGATCGGGTCCTGCTGCGGGAGACGCCGGCATCGCCGGCGGCGGCGTGAGCGTCGTGACGATCGCACCGAACGAACTGCTCGGCTGGACCGCGACTGGCGTGTTCGTCGCCTCGTATTTCTTCTCGGCACCGGCCGTGCTGCGCGGTCTGCAGATGGCCGGCGCAATGCTGTGGATTCTCTACGGCGTGTGGATCGGCGCCGCGCCGGTGATCGTGGCGAATGTGCTGGTGTTCTCGGCGGCCGCGTGGACGCTGTTGCGGGCGCGCCTGCGCGTGGCGCGGGCGCGGCAGCCCTCGCAGCTCGCTCCCGAGGAGCTCGGGATCTGAGCGCCGCGATCGCCGCAGGGCCTCTACTGGGGTTCTGAGGGCATCGCCGGGGTCGCTCCGAGCGGCAGACGGCTGCGCCGCAGCACCCCGAGATAGTACGCGATGTAGTAGCCGATGAAGGCGCCAGAGACGGCCAGCGTCAGCGGAGTTTCGTGAAAGACGGGCGAGCCGGCCGCCGTGACGGGGAGGGCTTCGGCCTGCTTGAAGAGCATTAAATCGTAGACCAGGCGGGCGAAGAACAATACGGTCACGGTCAGTCCGATGTACGTGTGGGGCGTGTAGAACCGGCCCTCAGGTGTCCCCTCGATGTGCGTATGACGTAGCGCGAGCAGCGACAGCAGCGCGCCGCAGGCGGCGCCGGCGAGGATGCCCGCGACCGACCACGGCACAGCGGCGCTGAGGGCGATCAGCACGACTCCAAACAGCCCGAGGAGGCCAATGCGCACGGCCATCCGCGTCGGCTGCACCCGCTGGCGGCCGAAGGAGCGCCGTGTGCGCATGTAGATGCGCCAGAGCACGACGGCGACGATGAGAATCGGAATGATCAGCTTCAAATGCATGGCGAGCGTGCGTCCTCGATGAGCGGGAGTGCGCGCTCCCGTGTGGGGAGCATACCCCTGCGCGCCAGGCGAATCAGCAGCCGCAACGGCTCGGGTCGGCGACCGGCCGGCGCGCGCACCGCGGTGCTCTGCAGCGCAACCACGGCGGTCAACGGGCCGGCGCGACTCCCGGTGGGCGCCTGAGCAGGGCGACGTCTTTCACCGGGATTTCGCACGACCAGCCGCGCGCATCGGCCAGATGCCGCAGCGTGTGCTCGCGATAAAAGACGACGTGCGTCGGGTCGCGCCGATAATGCCAGTCGGCAAAGCGGGCATCGTCGGTCTGGAAGCAGGTCATAATGGCCAGCCATCCACCCGGCCGCACCCGGTTCATGAGCCGATCGAATTCCTCCGCGGGGTGGTGGAAATGCTCGGCCGCCTCGGTGCAGGTCACGAAATCATATTCGTGCCGCAGCGGCTCGGGATGCGCACAGAAGAGCGGGTCATAGAGGGCCACCCTGTGCCCCGCCTCGCGCAGCAGCGCAGCCAGCGCCGGCGCCGGGCCGCAGCCGAAATCGAGCCCGCAGGCGCCGGGCGCGAGGCGCAGCAGCAGCGGGTCGGCGAGCTTGCGCAGGAAGCGGCGGTAGTCCGGATCGTCCACATCGTTTTGATGTTTCCGATACTCGGCGAATTCCGCGTCGCGCGAGGGGTGCTGGCGAGGATCTAAAAAGCGTGCCGCACACCGTGCACATCGCCAATAGTCTCGCCCGTCGACCGACAGCATCGCTTCAGGCGCCGCGGTACGGCACACGGGGCACGCCTGTGGCGCGCCAGAGGCTGCCGGTCCGCCTGCGTCGTGCCCTACGTCCACTGCTCAGGCGCCCCTGAAGCTTGCCCGCGATTGAGAGACGTAGAGTGTCCTGCACGCCATCCAGAATTTTCCGTCAGGTCGGCCGCAACAGGTCTGGCCGGATCACCCTCGAGGGCAAAAACAGGTGTCGCGTCGGGTGAGCGAGTCGGTGCTCCGCGGCCACTGCGGCGCTGCCGACATTGAGCGGTCATCGTTCACGATGCGAGGGTCACGCGAACCTCGTCACTCCCCCTCAATGGTCTCCGGCACCTATCAGTAGCGGAAATAACGAGAATTCTCATCAGGGTACGCCGAACGTACCGTCACATCTACCGCCAAAACCTTCCGCTTGAGAGCGATAGAAGGCGATAGATGTCGAGCGATTGCATCCGTCCGCGGTCCCTATCGGCTGCAGCCTCGCCACTTACAGAACGGCCCACCAAGGAGCGGCTAGAACGTCCGGCGCCAGCCATTCGATCGCGTTGCCAGTGTGCAGGAGCAGTCCGGCACGCGCTTTCTTGCCGTACTCCGCATGGAACGTACGCAAGTGAACGGCATCGGAAAGTCGTGGACGCGCAGTGGACTTCACTTCGATCGGCAGCAGCTTGCCACCGGCCTCAATCACGAAATCCACTTCCTCGCCGATGGACGTGCGCCAATAGCTCAGCTCCGCGCGTTCAATGCGCGCGTCGCGCCACGCCAGCAGGTCGTGTAGCACGAGATTTTCCAAGTGTGCGCCGGTGGGCTCCTCGGTTTCGGCCAGATGCATCGCAATGCCCGTATCGCCCCAATAGATCTTCGGCGCCTTGATGAGGCGCTTGGTTCGATTCACCGCATAGGCAGGTAAGCGCACGAGAAGGTAAGAGGTTTCCAGGAGATTGAGCCATCGGTGTACGGTGGGCTGCGGTAGCGCCACGTCGCGACCGAGTTCGGTCTGGTTGACGAGCTGACCCATGCGCAGGCATGCGGCCCGCATGAGCCTTCTGA
>JAKBBE010000221.1 GCA_021826035.1 Pseudomonadota bacterium
ACGAGCGGCACGCCACCGCTCGCACCCAGCAGGCTCAGCAGCAGCGGCAGAAGGAAGCCGAGCCCGAGCGCGATGCGCCGCAGGGTCATGCCGTGGCGCCGGGCGATCTGAAAGCCCATCTCGCGCAGCACGAAGTTCTCCGTGAAATGGGGTGCATCGAGCGGCCGCACGACGGTGCCGTGCGCCATTCCGATCGCACTCGCCAGGGTGGCGAGCGGTGCCTGGCGGTCGATGTGCCGCCAATAGGCGAGCTTGGCGAGCAATGCCGCGGCGGCCGCGGCCGCCGCGAGCGCCGCCGGCCACCCTCCGGCACCGATCACCACGGTGTGCAGCAGCACGAACAGCGTGCCGCCGGAGAACAGCGCAAAGACCAGATAATCGGGCGCCGTGTGCGGGTTGTGCCACTGGCGGATCGGCTTCAGGCTCCCGTAGATCATCGCGGTGCAGTAGACGGTACCGAGGCCCGCGAGCGCCGCCGCCGCCCCGAGGAGCCGCGTGAGCGGGGCGGCCGGTGAGTGGTAGGCGCTGGCGGCGAACGCGAGCGCCACCGGATAGGTGAGCAGCGCCGCGACGCCCTCGCGCGACAGCCAGGAGGAGCGCCACTGGCTGAAGGCGCGCCAGGCGCGCTCGCGGCGGCCGAGGTGCAGTGCCGAGGCCGCCAGACCCGCGGTGGCGAGCACGACGACGAGGCCGATGCCGGTGAGGAGCAGGGTGGGGGCGGCGGCCGCGGCGCCCGCGGCGGCATCCAGGCCGAGCCACGCGAGCAGCCCGTAGGCGAACCCCGTGAGCGTCGTCAGCAGGAGGATCGAGGCGGCCGGCCTCATCGACTCAGGGCCTTGTCGAGCAGTCGCAGCAGTGCCGCGCCGACGCCCTGGCTCGGCCGCGCCGGACTCTCCTCAGGTCCGGTCGGGAGCTGCGCCTGGCGGGGGGGCAGGTACTTGTTGGTCGGGCGGTAGCCGAGCTCGGCGAGCAGGTCCACACCGCCGCGCTCCTCGACGAGCTTCGCGACCGGACTGTCCGGATCGGCCAGATCCCCGAAGTGGCGCGCCTTGGCCGGACAGGTCGACACACAGGCCGGTTCGCGCTCCGCTTCCGGGAGCGCCTCGTTGTAGATCCGATCGATGCACAGGGTGCACTTGCGCATCACGCCGTTGTCCTCATCGAACTCACGCGCCCCGTAGGGGCAAGCCCAGGAGCACAGCTTGCAACCGATGCAGATGTCGGTGTTGATGAGCACGATGCCGTCCTCGGCGCGCTTGAACGAAGCGCCCGTGGGACACACCGTGACGCACAGTGGATTTTCGCAGTGCAGGCACGAGCGTGGGAAGTTCACCGTGCGTGAGCGTTCGGGGCTCTCGGTTTCGTACGAGTGGATGCGGTTGAACCACACCCCGTCCGGGTTCGCCCCGTACTTGTCGTAGTCGGGCAGGATCCCGGCCTCACCTCCGGTGTTCCACTCCTTGCAGTTCACCGCGCAGGCATGGCAGCCGACACAGGTGTCGAGGTCGATCACGAGCCCCATCTTGCGCGCCCCCGGGGCGCGCTCGGGCAGCATCGTCATGTGGGTTTCTCCGAGCGAGGCGTGATGTGCAGCGGATTGGCGTCGGGGCGCGGTGCAGTCTCATCCGGGCTGTCCGGCGAACAGCGCTCGAGCCGAACCGTGAGGTCGAACCAGGCGGCCTGTCCGGTCACCGGGTCTGAGTTGGACTGCGGCGCATCGGCGCCGTTGCCCGGCAGGAACTCCGAGATCACGTGATTGAGGAGGAAGCCGCGGGTGAACTCCGGCGCATCGTGCTTCAAGCCCCAGGCGCCGGCGCGCTTGCCGATCGCATTCCAGGTCCACACGGTGTGGCGGTTCACCCCGCTCATGGTGCGCGCCCGCGCCTTCACCCGTCCGGTGCGCGATTCGACCCAGACCCAGTCCTCGTCCTCGATGCCGAGCTCGGCGGCGAGCTCGCGGTGCAGATAGAGGCGATTCTCAGGGAGGATCTGGCGCAGCCAGGCGTTCTGCGAGCCCCAGGAGTGATACATGGCCATCGGCCGCTGCGTGATGGCGTGCAGCGGGTAGCGCGAGCGCTCGCTCATCGCCTGCTCGAGCGGCAGGTACCAGATCGGCAGCGGATCGCAGTAGCGCGCGATGCGCGCCCGCAGCCGCTGCGGCGGCACGCGCGCCCCGTGCCCCTCGGCCGCGAGCCGCAGCCGCTGCAGCGGTTCCAAGTACAGCTGCAGGACGATCGGCTCGGCGGAGCCGATGAACCCCATCTGCTGCGCACCGGCGAGATAGTCCCGGTTGGCGAACTTGTAGTAAAGCTGTTGCGGCGGCAGGTGCTGTGACCAGAACCCGCCGTTCTCCACGTAGCGGCGCAGCTGCTCGGGGTTCGGCTCCCCGCGCCCGACGGCGGTGCCGTCGGCACCGCGAAAGCCGGCGAGCGGGCCGATGCCGGGGCGACGCTGATGCCGCACGATGTAATCGGCGTACGAGGCGTAGAGCGGACCGCCCCGTGCGGCGGTGAAATCCGCCAGTCCGAGCCGGCCGGCGAGTTCGATCAACACGTCCTGGAAGGGGCGTACGTCCCGTCCGGGGTCGAGCACCGGCACGCGGATGGCATCGGCCGGTCCGTGCGCCGAGCCGATCGGCCGATCGAGCAGCGAGATGCAGTCGTAGCGCTCGAGGTAGGTCGTATCGGGCAACACCAGATCGGCGTAGGCGACCGTCTCGGAGGCGAACGCGTCGGCCACCACCACGAACGGGATGCGGTACTCCCCGTGCGCATCGGTGGCGCACAACATGCGGGTCGTCTCACCGGGGTTCATGGCCGAGTTCCACGCCATGTTGGACATGAAGAGGAACAGCGTGTCGATTTTCTGCGCGCCGGCCTCGAAGGCCCGCGCGATCGCCATGTGCATCAGGCCGTGGATGGCGAGCGGTGCCTCCCAGGAGAAGGCCCGGTCGAGCCGCAGCGCCTCGCCCTCCTCATCGACCAGCAGATCCTGCGGGCCGAGCGGAAAGCCGAGCGGTGCGGCATCGAGCGGCGTGCCCGGCGGCCCGACGGTGCGTCCCGGGGGGCCGCCGCCCGGGATGGGCTTCGGGTACGGGGACTTGTAGCGCCACGAGCCGGGCGTGTCGACCGCACCGATGAGCATCTGCAACACGTGGATCGCGCGGCAGGAATGGAATCCGTTCGAGTGCGCCGAGATCCCGCGCATGGCGTGCATGGCCACCGGGCGGCCGACCATGCGCTCGTGACGGCGGCCGGCGGTGTCGGTCCAGGGCTGCTCGAGCACCACGGGGTGACGGAAGGCGG
This sequence comes from Pseudomonadota bacterium, assembly GCA_021826035.1. Next base: position 3,306 of record JAKBBE010000221.1, read on the forward strand.
CCTCTGCGATCTGCGCGGCCAGGCGGCGAATGATGGCGGCATCGACGCCGCAGCGCGCCGCGACGGCCTCCGGGGCATAACTCGCCTCGCTGTAGCGCTCGGCGAGCAGTGCGAACGCCGGACGGGCGGCACGGCCGTCGGGGAGCGTGAAGCGCCCCATGAGCGCCGGATCGATGTCGAGGGACTCGGCCGCAACGAGCGTAGCCGCGGTGCGATCGAAGGCGAGCGGACGGCCCTCGGCGTCGCGCGCGATCAGGCCGTGCTCGGCACTGCCCGGCGCATCGATGACGAGATGGTGCGCGTTGGTGTAGCGCACCAGGAACTCGGTGTCGATCTGTCCGGCCTCGAGCAGGCAGTGGATGAGGGCGAGCACCAGCAGCCCGTCGGTGCCCGGGGTGACGGCGATGAACTCATCGG
>JAKBBE010000043.1 GCA_021826035.1 Pseudomonadota bacterium
ACGACAAGATCGTCGCGGTGCTCGAGGGCGATTACGTCTGGGGTCATGCCCGTGAACTCAGCGAGCTGCCCGCGACGCTCATCGAGCGCCTGGAGCATTACTTCGCGACCTACAAGCTCGTGCCGGGCGAGCCGCAGCACATCAAGATCATCGGGCGCTATGGTCACGTCGAGGCGGCGGCGGTGATCCGCGCGGCGCTCGAGGACTACCGCGAGGCGTACGGGGACATCGAGTCGCCGGTGCCGGGCGGCGGACTGGTCCAGCACCGCTGAGTCAGGCGGGTTTCGGCTCGATCCACAGCGCGCGGGCGCTGGCGCAGAGGTCACCGTCTTCGCCGAGCACGGCCGTGCCTGCACCGTGCTTGCGCCCCTCGGATTCCAGCGCCCAACCGATCACGATGCAGCGCTCGCCGACGTGCGCGAGCCGATTGACGTGCGCGGTGATTTCCCCGAGCAGCATCATGCGGTCATCGGCGCTCACGGCGTAGAAGCCCGGGCAGTCGAGTGCGGCCGACATGAACTCGGGGCGCACCTTACCGTCGCCCTGATCGAGCGACGCATCGGGCACCCAGGGGGCGGCCACCAGGGCCCGCTCCGGCAGCGCTCCGGCGAAGATCCGCATTCCGTCCCCGCGCGGCCGCTTCGTGCCGCACACGAAGCAGGTCGGAAAGCGGTGGTGCTGGAAGCCGGCATATCTGCGCGAGGCCTCGACCGCCTCGAAATACTGGGGCGCCGACGGTGCGGTGAGCGAGAGCCGTGCCGGGTGTGCCGTCGCGATACGCTCCCCGGACTGCATCACCACCAGCGTCCCGTCCGGCAGTGTCTCGACCTGCAGCGGCTGTTCCAGCGGCGGGGGGCGCAGCAGCCGCACCGTGACCGTCTGACCGGCGCGCACGGCGAGGCTGCCGGCAAAATAGCCCCCGTTGGCCGATTCAGCCGGACCGCGGAACCGCTTGGCGATGCTGAGGGTGAACATATCGCTCTCCCGGAGCGCTCACGATACCACCGGCCCTGCGGCCGCGCAGGGCCGCCTCAGAAGCCCGCCCGGCCGCGCAGCGTGTGCAGCCACTCGGCCGGATCCTCGCCGCGCTCGAGCACCTCGACCAGCGCCGAGCCGACCACCACGCCATCGACATGCCCGCGCAGCCGCTCGAGCTGCTCGCGGCTGCGAATGCCAAAGCCGGCGCAGACCGGAATGCGCGCGCGGCGCCGGACCCGGTCCAGATAGTCGGTGACTTCGACCGGCACGCGCACGGTGCGCCCGGTCGTGCCGGTCGCCGTCACTGCGTAGAGAAACCCCTGACTGCGTGCGCAGATGCGCTCCAGACGCTCCTCCGTCGTCACCGGAGTGACCATCTGCACCAGGGCGAGTCCGCGGGCCGCGAGCGTCTCGTGCAGCGCCTCGCCCTCATCGAACGGCAGATCCGGCACGATGAGTCCGGCGACGGCGGCGCGCTCGGCGGCCCGCGCCAGCGGCTCGAGGCCGAAGGCGAGCAGCGGATTGAGATAGCTCATCAGCAACAGCGGCGTTTCGAGCGCCGGCGCCAGGGCCTCGAGCTCCCCGAGGATCCAGCGCAGGCTCACGCCTTGCTCGAGCGCGATGCGGCTGGAGCGCTGGATGGTCATGCCGTCGGCCATCGGGTCGGTGAACGGGACCCCGATCTCGATCACGTCGGCCGCCGCGGCGATCCTGCGCAGATCGGACTGGAAGCGCTCGCGGCTCGGGAACCCGGCGGTGAGGTAGGCGATGACGGCCGGCTCGCCGCGTGCGTTGGCGGCGCCGATGGCCGCGCCGATGCGTTCGTGTGCGTTCATGCGTTCTCCGCGAGCAGCGTCTGTTGCAGGGTCGGCATGTCCTTGTCGCCGCGGCCGGATAGACAAACGACGAGCGTGCCGTCCGGATGCGCCGCAGCCCAGCGCTTCGCACCGGCGAGCGCGTGCGCGCTCTCGAGCGCCGGCAGGATGCCTTCGTAGCGACACAGTGCCCGCACCGCATCGAGCGCCTCGGTGTCGCTGGCGCTCTCGTAGCGGACCCGTCCGATGCGTGCGAGCAGCGCATGTTCGGGACCGACGCCCGGATAATCCAGGCCGGCGGACACCGAGTGGGTTTCCTGGACCTGCCCATCCCCATCCTGCAGCAGCATCGAATAGGTACCGTGCAGCACGCCGGGTTGCCCGTAGGAGAGCGTCGCGGCATTGCCGCCGAGAGTGCTGCCCGTGCCGCCGGCTTCCACCCCGATGATCTCGACGCCCGGGTCGGCCACGAACGGATGAAACATCCCGATGGCGTTCGAGCCGCCGCCGACGCAGGCCATGACGGCCTCCGGGAGCCGGCCGGCCTGCTTCAGGAACTGCGCACGCGCCTCGCGGCCGATCACCGCTTGCAGCTCGCGCACCAGATACGGATAGGGATGCGGGCCGACTGCCGAGCCGAGCAGATAGTACGTGCCCATCGGATCGGACACCCAGTCGCGCAGCGCCTCGTCGATGGCCGCGCGCAGCGTGCGGTCCCCGGCCGTGACGGGCACCACTTCAGCGCCGAGCAGGCGCATGCGTCCGACGTTCGGCGCCTGGCGCTCCATGTCGATCGCCCCCATGTAGACGATGCAGGGCAGCCCGAGCCGCGCGCAGGCTGCGGCGCTGGCCACGCCGTGTTGGCCGGCGCCGGTCTCCGCGACGATGCGCCGCGCGCCGAGCCGGCGCGCGAGCAGTGCCTGGCCGAGGGCATTGTTGATCTTGTGCGCGCCGGTGTGAGCCAGATCTTCGCGCTTCAGCCAGATGCGCGCGCCCCATTCGGCCGAGAGGCGCGCCGCGAAGGTCAGCGCCGTCGGGCGTCCCACCCAGCTCGTGAGCTGCTCGCCCAGCTCTTCCTGAAAGGACGGCGCGTGCAGATGCTCGCGCACGCCGGCCTCGAGGCGCTCGAGCGCCGGGATCAGCGTCTCCGGCACGTATCGCCCGCCAAACGGGCCGAAGCGGCCGTGCGCATCGGGCAGGCGGCCCGCGGCGAGGTCCGCCAGGACTTCGGTTGCATTCACACTCATGTCGGCTCCTGCACTGCGGCGCACCCCATGCGCGCCGCCTTCACGAATCGTTCTATGGCCTGCGGATCTTTGACCCCCGGGCGGGCCTCGACGCCGCTCGAGACATCGACGCCGAACGGCCGGACCGCTGCGATGGCCGTGGCGACGTTGGTCGGATCGAGGCCGCCGGCGAGCACCAGCTCGCTGCGCCGCGCCACTTCGGCCGCGGCGCTCCAGTCGCAGGTCCGGCCGGCACCGCTCACGGCCCCCTCGAACAGCAGCCGCGGCGGCAGCGATCCGTGGGCCACGCGCAGCACCGGCAACCGCTCGAGGTGCTGCGGCAGGTGCAGCTGATCGAGGTCCGCCGCATCACTCTGCAGGACGTCGGGACGGAATACCGCGAGGATCTCCTCGATCTCGTCCTGGCCGGGATGACGGGTCACCGCCACGCAGCGCACCTTGCCGCGCACCGCCTCGGCCAGCACCGCCGCGCGCTGGGCGCTGACCCGGCGCACCGACTCGGCGAACACGAAGCCGACCGCATCGACCCCGGCGCCCACGGCTGCCTCGAGCGCCTCGGGCGTCGTCATGCCGCAGATCTTGATCCACATCTCAGCGCTCCGCCTGGCCGGCCCGGCCGGCCGCGCTCATCGCCGCGGCGAGCGAGCCGGGGTCCGGCGCACGCATCAGCGCACTGCCGACCAGCGCCAAGTCATAGCCTGCCCGGCCCATGCGATGCGCATCCTCGGGGCTCGAGACGCCGCTCTCGGCCACCCGCGGCAGCGTCTGAGGCAGCAGCGGTGCGAGCGTCTCGAGCCGGCTCGGCACCACCTCGAGCGTGCTGAGGTCGCGGCTGTTGAGGCCGGCGAGCAGCCCGGCACTGCCGACTCGCCCGATGAGCGAGTGCAGCCGCTCGATGTCCGGCGCATCGAACGTCTCGAGCAGCACGAACAGGCCGAGGGCACGGGCGCGCGCGATCATCGCCTCGAGCCGCTCGTCCGGGAGCATGCGCACGATCAGCAGCACACCGCCGGCGCCCGCGGCGCGGGCCTCGGCGATCTGATACGGATCGACCAGGAAGTCCTTGCGCATCGCCGGCACCCCGAGCGGCGCGAGAGCCTCGGCCGCACCGCGCAGATGCGCCAGCTCGCCGTCGAACCGCTCCGGCTCGGTCAGTACCGAGACGGCCGCCGGCCCCGCCGCGGCATAGGCGCGCACTCGCGCGGCCACGTCCGTGGCGCGGCTGCCGAGCGCCCCGACGGCCGGGGAGCGCAGCTTCAGCTCGGCAATGATCCCGAAGTGCCCGCGTGACCAGCCGAGCGCCGGCGCGGGCGCCTCGGCGCGGGCCCGCTCGAGCATGTGCTCCTCGGAGCAGACGCGGCGCGCCGCCTCTGCCCGCGCATGGCTGGAGGCGGCCATCTGCGCCAGGAAGTCACCGCCCATGGGCCGCTCCCAGCCGTTCCAGGCGCGCCAGCACGTCGGCCGCGGCACCGCTGTCGATCGCGCGTGCGGCCCGCTCGATGCCCGCGTGCGGGCTGCTCACTTCGCCCGCCACCTCCAGGGCGAGCGCGGCCCCGAGCAGCAGACAGTCGCGGTGCGCACCGTGCGCCTCGGCGCGCAGCACGGCACGCAGCGCCGCCGCATTGTGTTCGGCGTCACCGCCGGCGAGGGCCGCCGAGGAGCAGCAGTCGAGCCCGTAGTCCTCGGGCCGGCGGACCTCGCGGTGCACCTGCCCCGGACGCACGTCGAACAGCGTGAACGGTCCGACCGGGGTCGGCTCGTCCCATCCCTCCGCGCCGTGCACCACGAAGGCCCGCTCGATCTGCATGCCGGCGAGGCTCTCGGCCATCAGCTGCGCCACGGGCAGGCTGAACGCGCCGATCAGCCGCAGCGGCGGATGCGCCGGATTGGTCAGCGGGCCGAGAATGTTGAATACCGTGCGCACCCCGAGGGCACGGCGCGCCGCGGCGACTGCTTGCGTGGCCGAGTGATAGTGCGGCGCAAACAGGAACGTGAAGCCGCAGGCCGCCAGACACTCCCCCGCGGCACGCTCATCGAGCGGCATGGGCAGGCCGAGGGCTTCGAGCACATCGGCGCTGCCGGCGCGACTGGAGACGGACCGGTTGCCATGTTTGATCACCGGCAGGCCGCAGGCGGCCGTCAGCAGCGCCGTACCGGTGGAGATGTTCAGGCTGCCGGAGCGGTCCCCGCCGGTGCCCACGATGTCGATGGCGCGCACGCCGGACGGCAGCGCCGGCGGACGGGCCAGCCGGCGCATCGCCTCGGCGAAGCCGCGCACCTCATCGGCCACCGCGCCCTTGGCGCGCAGCGCGGCGAGCACCGCGCCGATCATCGCCGGCGCGGCCGTCCCGTCGGTCAGCAGGCCGAGCAGCATCTCGGCCTCGGGTTGGGTGAGATCGATGCCCTCGAGCAGCCGCTCGAGCAGCTCACTCGCTGCGGACATCCGCCTCTCCCGCCCCGCGCCGGCCGCCGCGTTGCGCCAGGAAATTCCCGAGCAGCTTCGCCCCCTCGGGCGTGAGGATGCTCTCGGGATGGAACTGCACGCCTTCGACCTGCAGCTCGGTGTGCCGCACGCCCATGATCTCCTCCTGATCGGTGCGTGCACTCACCGTGAGCGTTGCCGGCAGGCGGTGCGCAGCGGCGATCAGCGAATGGTAGCGGCCCACTTCGCACGGCGAGGGCAGGCCGGCGAACACGCCGAGCCCATCGTGACGGATCGGGGAGGTCTTGCCGTGCATCAGCCGTCCGGCGCGCACCACCTCGCCGCCGAACACCTCGACGATCGACTGATGTCCGAGACATACCCCGAGGACCGGGATGCGCCCGGCGAAGGCGCCGATCATGTCCATCGACACGCCCGCATCGCGCGGTGCCCCCGGCCCCGGAGAGATGCACAGGTGCGTCGGCTGGAGCGCCTCGGCCTCGGTCACGCCGATCGCATCGTTGCGCCGCACGTCTACCTCGGCCCCGAGCACGAGAAACGCCTGCACGAGGTTGTAGGTGAACGAATCGTAGTTGTCGATCAGCAGCAATCGCATCATCAGAACCCCTCCCGGGCCATCTCGAGCGCTCGCGCCATCGCGCCGCTCTTGGCCAGCACTTCGGCATGTTCGGCCTCCGGCACGCTGTCAGCGACGATGCCAGCGCCCGCCTGGTAGCTGTACTCATCGCCGCGGAACACCAACGTGCGGATGGTGATGGCGTGATCCATGTCGCCGCCGGCGCCGAAGTAGCCGACCGTGCCGCCGTAGAGGCCTCGGTTGACCGGCTCGAGCTCATCGATGATCTGCATGGCGCGCACCTTCGGGGCGCCGACCAGGGTTCCGGCCGGGAATGCCGCGGCAAACAGGTCGAAGGCATCGGTGCCGGCGGCGAGCCGGCCGTTGACGCCGCTGACCATGTGCATCACGTGGCTGTAGCGCTCGATCGAGCGGTACGGTTCGACCGTGACACTGCCGGCCTGTGCGACTCGGCCGAGGTCGTTGCGCGCCAGGTCGACAAGCATGACGTGCTCGGCGTTCTCCTTCGGGTCGGCGCGTAGTTCCGCCTCGCGGGCCTGATCGATCGCCGGGTCGTCCGCGCGCGGCCGGGTGCCGGCGATCGGCCGCAGTCGGGCGATGCCGTCGTTCAGCCGCACCAGCGCCTCGGGCGAGGAGCCGACCACCGTGACATCCCCGAGCGCACAGTAGTACATGTAGGGCGAGGGGTTGATCATGCGCAGCGCCCGGTAGGCTTGGAAGGGGTCGAGCGCGTGTCGGCCGGAGAAGCGGCTGGAGAGCACCAGCTGGTAGACGTCGCCCGCGGCGATATACTCCTTGATCCGCTCGACGCCCGAGAGATACTGCGCGCGACTGCTCGAGGCCTCTGCGGGGCTGCAGTCTCCGCCGCGCGCGCGCGCCGGCAGCGCACCGCGCAGGGCCTGGATGATCTCCTGACGCAGTCGCTGCCGGTCCGCTTCGTTGCCGGCGTGCAGCAGCGCGATGCCCCGCGTCAGATGATCGAACACGAGCAGCGAGCTCGGTGCGACATAGTGCAGCGCCGGCACCTCCGAGGGCTTCCCGGCCGGTACCGCCAGGCGCTCGAAGAAGCGCACCACGTCGTACGCGGCGTAGCCGACCAGTCCGCCGGCGAGCGGCATGCCCGGCAGTTGCGGCCCGGGTACGGCGGTGCGCCGGAGGGCGCTGCGCAGGCCCTCGAGCAATTCCGAGCCGCTGCGCGGGACCGGCCGGCGTTCGGCGCCGATCTGCAAACCCGAGTGCGTCAGGCGGACCGTGAGCGCCTCGCCGAAGCCGATGAACGAATATCGCCCGAGGCGCTCCCCGCCCTCGACGCTCTCGAGCAGAAAGTGCGGGGCGAAGGCGCTGAGTTTCATGAACGCCGAGACCGGCGTGTCCAGATCCCCTGGGATGTCAAATGGCTGCTTCAACGCGTTCTCCAAAACACTCGGGCGTAAAAAAACCCACTCCGGAGGGTGTCCGGAATGGGTTTTGTCTGTTCTTGCGGCTGTCTTGTACGGAAGAAATTCAGCAGCCCGCGGCCCACTCCGGATGGAGAGTGCGCCACCACCAGCGCAGGTTGGTCGGGTGCAGCTGAAGCATGGCCCGGAGCCTATCACCACCGCTGCGCGCGATACAATACCCGCCCCTTCCCGTCAGCCCCGGTGGCGCGCCATGCCCTCATTCGATGTGGTCTCCGAGCTCGATGGTCACGAGGTGGCCAACGCGGTCGACCAGGCCAACCGGGAGCTTACCCAGCGGTTCGATTTCAAAGACACCGGTGCGCGCTTCGAACTCGAGGCGTTCGTCGTGACGCTGCAGGCACAGGTGGAATTTCAGCTCAAGCAGATGCTAGAGATCCTGAAGCTGCGTCTGGCCAAGCGCGGCGTCGACCTGGCCTGCATGGACGTGAAGGACCCGGCGACCACGCTGTCCTCGGCGCGCCAGGAGGTGCACCTGAAGCAAGGGATCGATGCCGAGACGGGCAGGCAGGTCACGCGAGTGCTGAAGGACTCCAAGCTGAAGGTGCAGGGGAGCCTCCAGGGCGAGAAAGTGCGCGTCACGGGCAAGCAGCGCGACGACCTGCAGGCGGCCATGGCGCTGCTGCGTGGGGCGAAGGTGCCCGTGCCGCTGCAATTCAACAATTTCCGCGATTGAGCCGCCCTGATGCTCGTGTCGCACCTGATCGATGGCCTGTGGCTCGCCTTCGTCGTGATCTGGCTGGTGGCGGCACAGTTCAACAAACGCGCCAGTGCGCATGCGCCGTGGAAAACCTGGATCGCGCGGCTCGCCATCCTCGCGCTGTTGGTCGGTGTGCGTCTGCACAGCGGCGAGGGACGGCTCGGCACCGCCGCGGGTCCGGTGCGGCAGTGGAGCGGTGCGGCGCTGGTTGCACTGGGATTGGGGTTTGCCGTCTGGGCGCGCGTGTACCTGGGGCGCAACTGGGGCATGCCGATGTCCCTGCGCGCCGGCCACGAGCTCGTGACCCGTGGCCCCTACGCGTACGTCCGTCATCCGATCTACACCGGCATCCTCCTGGCGATGCTCGGCTCAACGGTCGCGCTTGACCCGATGTGGGGGTGGGCGCTGGGGCTGTTTTTCGCCTACTTCCTCTATAGCGCTCGCACCGAGGAGCGCATGATGGGCGAGCAGTTTCCCGAGGCGTACGCGGCCTACAAAGCGCGTACGCGCATGCTCATCCCATTCGTGCTCTGAGCCGTACCGAGCCCTCCTGCGCTCGGCAGGAGGGCTCGTGTGCCTCAGGCGGCATGCGCTTCCCGTGCGTCATCGGCGTTCTGGACGTTCTCGAGCACTCGCGCCACGGCATGCACCGTGGCCGCGATCCGCACGGCGCTTTGCACCGCCTCGCGGCCCAGACCGTGCTGACGAACCTGGCGTTCGTGGGCGACGATGCAGGCACCGCACCCATTGATGGCCGACACGGCGAGCGAGAGCAGCTCGAAGTCCACCTTGGCGATCCCCGGGTTGCCGATCACGTTCATCCGCAACCGCGCCGGCAGCGTGGCGTACTCGGTGTCCTCGACCAGGTGCGTGAAGCGGTAATACACGTTGTTCATGCCCATGATCGCCGCCGCCGCGTGCGCGGCCTGACGCTGCGCGGCATCGAGGTGCGCCCCCGCGAGCGTATCGAACGCTCCGAGCACCTGCCGGTTGCGCGATGCGGCGGCCGAGGCGAGGGCGATTGCCCAGATCTGCGTCTCGCTCAGTCCCGGCGCGCCCGCCGTGCTGAGCACGCTGGAGAGGTTCAGCTTCAAGTCCCGCGCGTACTCCGGGAGCGCGTCGCGAATGGCATCGAGGGTATTCATCGTCGTCTCCTTCGCGCCACTCACGCGACCTTGATCGTCGCTTCGCCCTGTTTCCAGTTGCACGGGCACAGTTCGTCGGTCTGCAGCGCATCAAGGACGCGTAGGACTTCCTGAGGACTGCGTCCGACGTTCAGGTCGGTCACGTAGACGAAGCGGATGACGCCCTGAGGGTCGACGATGAACGTCGCGCGCTGGGCGACGCCAGCATCGGCGTCCAGGATGCCGAGCCGCATCGACAGCTGACGCTTGATGTCCGAGAGCATGGGGAAAGGCAGGTTGCGCAGCTCCTCTTTCTCGTGGCGCCACGCCAGGTGCACGAACTCACTGTCGATGCTCGCGCCGAGCACCTGGGCGTCGCGTTCCTGGAACGCCTTCTCGAGCTGACCGAATGCGGCGATCTCGGTCGGACAGACGAAGGTGAAGTCCTTCGGCCAGAAAAAGACCACCAGCCACTTGCCCGGAAAGCTCTGTCCGTTGAAGGTCTGGAACGCGCTGGCGACGTCGTTGGAGACGACGCCGGTGAGGGAGAACTCCGGAAAGCGCTGGCCGATCGATAACATGTCGCTCGCTCCTCGATGTGTGCTGCTAGGGATTCCCCGGTGGGGATGGCGCCATCATGCGGAGCGGCTCTTCATTGAGCCAATCGATTGATTGTATAATTGCGATAGATGATGTAAATCGACTCGGAGCGGAGAGGTTCACCGTGCCGGACATCAAGCTGAAAGATCTGCGCTATCTCGCGGCCGTGGCCGATACCCGCCATTTCGGTCGGGCCGCCGAGCGTTGCTTCGTCAGCCAGCCGACGCTCTCGGCGCAGCTGAAAAAACTCGAGCAGTCCCTCGGCGTGCAGCTGATCGAGCGTCAGCCGAACAACGTGGCGCTGACCGACGCCGGCGAGCAGATCGTCGCGCGCGCGCGGCGGATTCTCGAGGCGTGCGAGGAGGTGGTGACCCTCGCCCGTTCGCATCGCGACCCGCTCGCCGGCGTGCTGCGCGTGGCGCTGCTGCCGACCATCGGGCCGTACCTGCTGCCGCACATCGCGCGTCCCCTGCAGCGGGCACTGCCGCGCCTGCAGTTACATCTGCATGAGTCTCAGACTGTCCCGATGCTGGAGCGGCTGAAGGCCGGTGAGTTGGACATGGGCATTCTCGCGCTGCCGGTGGACCTCGATGGTCTCGATGCACGCGAGCTTTACAGTGAGCCGTTCAAGGTGCTCGTCCCCGACCGTCACGCGCTCGCCCAGCGTGCGCGCGTAGCGATGGGCGATCTGGAAGGCCAGTCGTTGCTGTTGCTGGAGGAAGGCCACTGCCTGCGCGATCAGGCGCTCGCGGTGTGCAGCCGGGCCGGCCTCGCGGAGCGGCAGGACTTCAGTGCCACCAGTCTGGAGACGCTACGCCAGATGGTGGCTACCGGCGCCGGCATCACGCTGCTGCCGCAGTTGGCCACCGAGGGTGCGTACGGCAATGCGCGTGGGACACACGTGCTGCCGTTCACCAAGCCGGTGCCGAGCCGCCGTGTGGGTGCGGTGTGGCGCAAGACCAGTGCACGGCGCGGCGCGATCGATGCGGTCTGTGCCCTCATCGCCGAGCGCATCGAGCGCTCTGGTGGCCTCGATGCGCACTGAGCGGCGCACCCCGATGGCATAATCGATGCACCGTGAGCCGAGTTGCCGCAGTCACAGACCACATTACGCCGTATGACCGCCTCGGTCTGAGCGATGCGGTCGTCGAGCAGTTGCTGCGCAACGGCGAGCAGCGCCCGGCGCTCGAGGCGTATTTCGGACTCGGCGAATACCATGAGCTTGCGCAGCTCGCGGCCGCCGCTGCGCAGCGCCCGGCCGACGTGTCGCGTCCGCACGTGTTCATCGTGCCTGGCATTCTCGGCTCGCTGCTCGGCGTGCGCCGGCGCGCGCCGCTGCCGGATGACGTTTTGTGGCTCGACCCTCTGGATATCCAGGCCGGGCGGCTCGCGCTCCTGGATCCGCACTGCGGCGCGCCGGTCGAGCCGCTCGGCGCGGTCCTGTACTCCCACCTGAAACTGAAACTACGGCTGCGCGCCGCGGGGTTTCCCGTCACGCTGTACGCCTACGACTGGCGCGAGGACATTCTTACCCTCGGGGCGTCGCTGGCAGCTCGGCTGCGCGAGCATGCGCCGCGCCCGGTGGCGATCGTGGCGCACAGCATGGGCGGACTTGTCAGCCGCATCGCGCTCGCACAGGAGGGAACGGCGCACGTCGCGCGCACCGTGCTGCTCGGGACACCGAACTTCGGCGCGTTTGCCCCGCTGCAGGCACTGCGGGGCACCTATGCCGTGGTGCGCAACATCGCGCGGCTCGATCTGGGCTGCTCCGCCGAGGCGCTGGCAGAGCGTGTCTTCGGTGCGTTTCCGAGCCTCTACCAGATGTTGCCGCCGGCTGCCGATGGACTCGATCTGACGGACCGGCGGTGCTGGCCGGACTGCGGGCCGGCGCCGCGGCCGGCGCTGCTCGAGCGTGCGCGCCAATTTCACCGGGCGCTGCCGGCACCGGACGAGCGGCTCACGGTGATCGCAGGCATCGGCGGCAAGACGGTGACCGCAGTGGCGCGCGCGGCGGACGGGTTCCGATACACGGTCACGCGCGGCGGCGACGGTACCGTTCCTGCCGTCAGTGCCGCGCCGCCCGGCATGCAGACCTACTACACGCCCACCTCGCACAGTGACCTGACCCGCGACGCCCAAGTGGCCGCGGCGATTGTGGATGTGCTCACCTCCGGCGTCACCACGGGCTTGCCGGCGCGCTGGTCGAGCCGGGCGCGGGCGCGGGCCGAGATCAGCGATGCGCAGCTGGCACGTCTACCGGCGGCCAAGCTGCATTGGGCGCGGCTCACCGCGCGCCAGCGGCAGAGATTTCTCGATGACCTCAACGAGCCGCCGCCTTTGCGGCTGCGTGTGCCGCGGCCCGACTGAGTGGTGCGCCGCTCAGATGTGCTCGGCGGAGGCCTCCAGCACGCTCTCAGCGCCCCCTTCGACGATCTGGGCGAGTCCGAGCGCCTGCGGCAGCACCTGCCGGGCATAAAAGTGCGCCGTGTGGATCTTCGCCTCGTAGAACGCCCGGTCCGCCCCGCCGAGTCCCCCGGCGGCGATCGCCGCGGATTTCGCGAGCCGCCAGCCGCCGATCGTCAGCCCACAGAGCTTCAGGTAGGGCACCGAGACGGCTAATCCGTGCGCTGCGTCCGTCGCCATGGCCCCGAGCAGCGCCCGTGTCGCTCGCTCGAGCAGCGCGACGCCCTGCAGGGCCGCATCGCGCGTCCGCAGCACGGTGGGCACTGCGCTCTCGATTGCGCGCAGCTCCGCGGTCATCTCCGACAGCAAGCTCGCCATGGCTGCGCCGCGGTCTCGGGCCAGCTTGCGGCCCAGCAGATCGTTGGACTGGATACCCGTGGTCCCTTCGTAAATCGTCGTGATGCGCACGTCGCGCACGTATTGTGCCGCGCCAGCCTCCTCCACGAACCCCATGCCCCCGTGCACCTGCACGCCGAGCGCCGCAGTCTCATTGCCGGTCTCGGTGCACCAGCCTTTGACGACCGGAATCAGCAGCTCGCCACGCTCAAGCGCTGCGCGGCGTGTTCCCTCGTCCGGGTGGTGGGCGCCCAGATCGAGCTGCAGCCCTGCGTACAAGGCGAGCGCGCGCGACGCCTCGGTGCAGGACTTCATCGTGAGCAGCATGCGCCGCACGTCCGGGTGCTCGATGATCGGCGTTGCGCTGGCCGCACCCGGCGGCTTGCCCTGCACGCGGGTGCGGGCGTATTCGGCAGCGCGCTGGAACGCGCGCTCCCCGACGGCGTAGCCCTCGACACCGACGGCGAGTCGCGCGGTGTTCATCATGACGAACATGTATTCCAGGCCGTGATTCGCTTCCCCGACCAGGTAGCCGACCGCGCCACGGTCGTGGCCATACTCCATCACACAAGTGGGGCTGGCGTGGATGCCGAGCTTGTGCTCGATCGACGCGCAGCGCACCTCGTTGCGTTCCCCGAGCGAGCCGTCGGGGCCGATCAGCACTTTCGGCACGATGAACAGCGAGATGCCCTTGGTCCCTGCCGGTGCGCCGTCGATGCGTGCGAGCACCATGTGGATCGTGTTCTCGGTCAGATCGTGCTCGCCCCAGGTGATGAAGATTTTCTGGCCGAACAATCGGAAGTGATCCCCTTCAGGGATTGCGCGGGTGCGGATCAGCGCCAAATCCGATCCGGCCTGCGGCTCGGTCAGCACCATCGTGCCGGTCCACTCCCCGCTGATCATTTTCGGCAGATACTGCTGCTGCTGCGCCTGCGAGGCACACAGCGATAGCGCATGCACCGCGCCGTGGGTGAGCATCGGACAGAGCTTGAACGCCAGGTTTGCCGAAGCGAGGATCTCCTGCACGGCGTTGTTCAGTGCCTGCGGTACCGGCTGGCCCCCGAAGCGCGGGTCGGAGCCGAGCTGTGGCCAGCCGCCCTCGGCGAACTGGCGGTACGCATCCTTGAAGCCCGCGGGCGTGCGGACCCCGTCGGGACTCCAGTGCGCCCCCTCCTGGTCCCCGCTGCGGTTCAGCGGCTCGAGCACCGACTCGGCGAATCGCCCCGCTTCCTCGAGGATCGTGCGGCCGAGTTCATGCGAATACTCGGCATATTGCGGGCAGTCGGACAGGGCGGTGCTGCCGAGGAGTTCCTCAAGAACGAAACGCAGCTCTCTCAGGGGCGCGCGATACATGATCGATCTCCGCGGGACGGGGATTACAGGCTCCATTTTAACCATTTTTGTGCCATATCCTACTCCCGAGTAACTTTCCTTCCAGCCGGTAGGGTCAAGTCCCGAGACCTCTGCGCCGGGCGGGGCGGGGTGTGGCGGTCCGTCTATGGTTGCGGTGGGTTTCGTCCCACGGGTCGACGCATATGTCAAACCTCCGGCGAGCGCCGGTCGGGCGTGGCGCGAATATGACAAGCGGTTATGACAAACATCGCCTTCGCGGCCGTCATCTGTGCGCAAGGTCCGGCGGAACGCGAGGGAGTTCACGGCGCCGCCGGCATCATGGTGTCACTCTTTGTATACACTCCAGTCGTCCACCCGCTCATCCATGGGAAATGTCATGCACGCCGCGGCACTGCACAGCGCTCATTCCGAAGATTCCGGCGCTACCGCGGTGCCGCAGAGCATCGAGGCGCTCGGCCGGCGCATTTGCGAGGCATTGCCCCCGCTGCGCCTGCACTCGGTGTCCATCTGCGACAACCAGTGCAATGTGCTCTGGTTGAGCGAGGGCGCGCTCGGGCCGGATGAGCATGCGTTGGTTACCGATGCGCTGGAGCGTTTCGGGAGCGCCGCTGAGAGCTTCGAATCGCGTGTCGAGGACGGGCGTGTCGCAGTGTTTCTTGCCGTGCGCGCGGCGCGCGTGGGACTTGCCGGTTTGGTGATGGTTCTGGCCGATACCAAGACCGGCGGTGAAGGATTGCTCGGGCGCATCGCCACAGGACCGGTGCAAGCGTTGATCCGCGAACTCGGTGCCGCGATCCCGCACGCGCCGGCGCGCCGCGTCGATCATGACCCAACCGGGATGCTGCTGTCGCTCGCTGACGAGGCCTCTTCTGTCGAGCCGGCTTCTGCACCCCCGTCGCCCGCCCCGGCCACCGTTCTCGCACCTGCGGCAGTGGATGAGCTGCTCGCGCACGGGGAGCTGTCGCTCGAACTCGAGCCACCCGCCGCGCCGCCTACGGCCGCGCCGCAGGCGCATGCGCCGAGTCCATCGCCCGAGCCGCCGCTGTTGCAGCCGGCGCCGCCGGCCGCGGCAACTACCCCTGGCGGTTCCGCCGAGAGCGTGGCGCTCGAAGTGATGCCGTTCGTCAAATTGCGCAGCGGGGGGCGGATGCGCCGCTTCGAAGTTCTGCCGCGTGGGACGGCCCGGCAGAACCGCGATCCAGCTGCGCTCGATGCTTTGGCGATACAGAGTCTGCTGGCCTGGATGGTCGCGCACCGTTCGGACTGGACGCTCGAGCCCACCGCGTTCACCCTGAACTTGTCCATCGCCACACTCGAGGATGAGCAGTTCCTCCGCCAGCTCAGCGCGGGTTTCAGTCGCAGTGGCGTTTCCCCGGAGAGCATTGGTTTCGAGATTGCCGAACCGCTGTGCACCCAGCGACGTGCATCGGTAGAGCGGTTCATCAGCGGGTGCGAACGGCTCGGCTGCTTCGTCGTGATCGACGGGTTCACCTTCGACTCGGCCGTGGTGCCGCTGCTGCGCTCCAAGGCGGTGCGGCTGGTCAAGATCGAACCGCGGCTGTGTGCGGCCGCGCTGAAAGACAAGCTCGCCCAAGCCATGGTGGTTGCAATTGTGCAGGCGGTCAAGGTGCTCGGCATTCACTGCGCGGCACAACAGATTGAGACGCAGCAGGCGCTGCGCTGGCTCACCGCGGTCGGCTGCGACTTCGGCCAGGGATCGATGCTCGCGCGGCCACTGCCCATTGCGCGGCTGCAGGCCCCCATCGGGACCTCGGAGGCTGCGTCGTTGAGCGCCGGCGGGGCAAGATAGGGTAAGCTTGGACCCGTTTCGCGGCCCCTGAGCGGTACCGCGGGCGGAAAATCATGAACATCAAGACCGTCATCGTCGACGACGAGGCGCTCTCTCGGCGTGGCATCGAACGGCTGCTGCGTCAGACGCCGGATTTCGAAGTGATCGCCGAATGCGGCAATGGCCGCGATGCGATCGGCGTGATTCAGCACGAGCACCCCGATGTGGTGTTTCTGGACATCCAGATGCCCGTGCTGTCCGGCTTTGAGGTGCTCGCGCGTCTACCGCAGGACAGCGTGCCGCTGGTCGTATTCGTTACCGCGTTCGACCAGTACGCGCTGCGGGCGTTCGAGGCGCGCGCCGTGGATTATCTATTGAAGCCCGTCGATGAGCGCCGCTTCGAGATGACGCTCGATCGCATCCGGCAGAATCTGCAGGCGCGCCACGCGGTTGATCAGCGCGATAAGCTGATGGAAGTGGTCGCGGAAATCACCGGATCCGGGGAGATCGAACTCGAGACGATCCTTGAGCACGGCAGCACGGCGATCGAGGCTAGCCACCCGCAGATTCTGCCGATCCGCCAAGGCCGGCACACGGTGCGTGTACCGGTCACCTCCATTCAATGGATCGATGCGGCCGGCGATTACATGTGTGTGCATGCCGAAGGCGATACGCACATCCTGCGCGGCACGATGAAGGAGCTCGAGGAAGTGCTCGATCCGCGCATCTTCCAGCGCGTGCATCGTTCCACCATCGTCAATCTGCGCTATGTGAAAAGTCTGCGCGCACACATGAACGGAGAGTATTTCCTGACGCTCGACGGCGGGCAGGAACTGAAGCTCTCGCGTACTTATCGGGACAAGATCGAGATTTTTCTCGGGAACAGTCCTCTGCAGCGCAGCGCCGCCGAGTAAGCCGGCGGAATTCGATCACGGCTGGCGCGTACGCAGTGCTCGCCATGGCGCGGAGAGCGCCACCTGGATACGCCGCCCCAGAGTACCTCCCGCCGGGGCGCGCAGGCGCAAGTCTATGGTGCGCACATAATCAGGAACGTTCCAGCGGTATCGGGAACCAGCGGGAAAGACGTGGGTATCGCCGGCCTGCAGCCGCCGGCTGACGCCGGCGACGTCGATGGTCGCACAGCCCTGCACGATGTGTACGATCTGTTCGGCGGGATATTCCCAGTGAAATCGACCGCTGGTGCAGTCCCACATGAACGCAGCGGCCGCGCCGTCGGTGCTGCTTGCCAGGGCCTTCTCGCGCGCGCGGGGCTGCCCTTCGAGCACCCAGTCGGCCGGAATCGCGAACGGCACGAGTCCGTAGGTATCGCGCCGTCCCGGCAGCGGTCCCTCGAGCGAGACGGTCTGCTCGAGCAGGTCAGGTTCCTCCGGCAGGTGCGCCGGGTACGCGGATTCGCCGGGTTGTGGTGGTTTTCCCAAGAAACGTTCTCCGCTGCGGCGCGGGCCTTCGGCGGTACATCCGCCTGCAACGGATGCGCCCGCGCCGGACGACCGGCAGCTCATGGCGCGCAGCATACGAGCCGCAGCAGTGGCTTTCCGTGAGTTGGCGCACAGGGAGCTGCCGCTGGGCGGGCCGGCCTCTGGTGTGGATTCCGCCGCACCCGGCGTCACGTTACACTCAAGCGCAAGCGGGCGAGCCATCGTCCAAGACGGGCGGTTCCGCCGCCTCTTAGAGATATAAAGAAGGGGCGTCGCGATGAACCGAATCTGGCTGCAGTCGTATCCTCCCGGCGTTCCGCCCGAGGTTGATCTGAAGCGGCTGAGTTCCCTCGGAGAGCTGGTGGATCATGCGTGCGGCGCCTACCGCGAACTGCCGGCCTACGAGCAGTTCGGCACGATCCTCAGCTATGGGGAACTCGATGAACTCAGCCGCGCCTTTGCGGCTTGGCTGCAGTCGGTCGGACTCGCCAAGGGCGACCGGATCGCGATCATGCTGCCCAATTGTCTGCAGTATCCGGTGGCGCTCTTTGGAGCGCTGCGCGCGGGCCTGGTGGTCGTCAATACCAATCCTCTGTACACGGCGCGCGAGCTCACGCACCAGCTGGAGGATTCCGGCGCGCAGGCGATCGTAGTGTTGGAGAACTTCGCACACGTCGTTGAAGAAGTGGCGCCGCACACTCAGCTGAAGCATGTTCTGGTGACGGCGGTGGGTGATCTGCTCCCCGCGCCGAAGTCATGGCTCGTCAACTTCGTCGTGCGGCATCGTCGCAAGCAGGTTCCGCCGTGGCATATTCCGCAGGCCGTGGCGCTGCGCAACGTGCTGCGAGCGGGGCGTGCCTTGCACTTTCATCCTGAGCCGCTCGGCAGTGATGATCTGGCCTTCCTGCAATATACGGGCGGAACGACTGGTGTCGCCAAAGGCGCCATGCTTACGCATGGAAATCTCTGCGCCAATCTGTTGCAGGCACTCGCGTGGATCGACGGCTATTTTTCGGGCGAGCCGGGCACGCTGATCACGGCGATTCCGCTCTATCATGTGTTCGCTCTCACTGCGAACTGTCTGCTGTTCGCCTATTTGGGCTGGAAGAACGTACTCATCATCAACGCGCGGGATTTCCCGGCGCTAGTTGCGGAGATGAAGCGTCACAAGTTTGAGTTCTTCAGTGGCGTCAACACGCTCTTCAATGCATTACTGCATACACCAGGCTTCGCCGATGTCGACTTCAGTCAGTTAAAGATCACACTGGGTGGCGGTATGGCCGTGCAGGCCGCCGTGGCGCAGCGTTGGAAGGAAGTCACCGGCAAGATCCTCAGTCAGGCCTGGGGGCTGACCGAGACATCTCCCGCGGTCGCCATTAATCCAATCGGGGATGACTTCAACGGATCGGTGGGACTGCCCATTCCGTCCACTGAGGTGACGATCAAGGACGACGCAGGCAATGACGTGCCGATCGGCGAGCCCGGTGAGGTCTGTGTGCGCGGACCGCAGGTGATGCGTGGCTACTGGAATCGACCGGAAGAGACTGCTGCGGTGCTGATGCCCGACGGGTGGCTGCGCACCGGAGATATCGGATACATCAACCCGAAAGGTTTCGTCTACCTGCAGGATCGCAAGAAGGACATGATTCTGGTGTCCGGCTTCAATGTTTATCCGAATGAAGTCGAGGAGGTCGCGGTGACGCATCCGGCAGTCCTTGAGGCCGCCGCGATCGCACAATCCGATGAGCACTCCGGTGAGGTAGTCGCGCTGTTCGTGGTGCCGAAGGACCCGTCGGTCACCGCTCAAGACATCATCGATTTCTGCCGCAAATCGCTAGCGGCCTACAAAGTTCCAAGACACGTCTACTTCCGCAAGGAATTGCCGAAGAGCAATGTAGGGAAGATTCTGCGCAAGGAATTGCGCGCCGAAATCAACAGCTGATTGGCTTTTTGCAAAAGAAAAACGCCGTCATTCCCGAGGGAAATGCCGGCGCATATATTATCAGTTGGAGGCGCTCAGCCGCTTCCGCAGATTCCGGATGCGCATTTCATTTGCGACCGCCGCCTTCAACGCCCATGGCCTTGACGCTGGCGCCGCCACCTTCAACGCCGAGTAGCGTATGGCTGGCACCGCCACCCTCGACACCCAGGGTGCTGACGCTGGTACCGCCGCCTTCAACGCCCATGGCCTTGACGCTGGCGCCGCCGCCTTCAACGCCGAGTAGCTTATGGCTGGCACCGCCACCCTCGACACCCAGGGTGCTGACGCTGGCACCGCCGCCTTCAACGCCCATGGCCTTGACGCTGGCGCCGCCACCTTCGACACCCATGGCGC
>JAKBBE010000222.1 GCA_021826035.1 Pseudomonadota bacterium
CGGCTGGTCTGGATGCCGGCCACCGCGCCATTGCTGTCGCGAAGAAATCCGGTGACCTCGCAGTTCTCGATGATGTCGACGCCGAGCGCATCAGCGGCGCGGGCGAACCCCCAGGCTACTGCGTCATGCCGGGCGGTGCCGCCGCGCGCCTGGAATGCCGCGCCCATCACCGGGAAGCGGATGTCGTCGGTCTTCAAGAGTGGGCAGATGCGCCGCGCTTCCTCGGGAGTCAGCCATTCATTATCGACGCCGTTGGCGCGGTTGGCGTAGATGTGCCGCTTGGACACCTGCACGTCGTGTACGGTGTGCGCCAGCATCATCACGCCACGCTGGGAGAACATCACGTTGTAATTGAGCTCCTGGGAGAGAGTCTCCCAGAGCTTCACCGAGTGGTCATAGAGCGCAGCGCTCTCGTCGAACAGGTAGTTCGAGCGGATGATGGTCGTATTCCGGCCGGTATTGCCGCCGCCGATCCAGCCTTTTTCCACCACGGCGACGCGCTTCAGCCCGTGTTCCTTGGCCAGATAGTAAGCCGCGCCGAGGCCGTGGCCGCCGCCGCCGACGATGATGGCGTCATAGGCGTCCTTGGGCTCGGCACGGCGCCACTGGGGCTGCCAGCCGCGCTGACCGGAGAGGCCTCGCCGCAGCAGCGTCAGGCCGGAAAAGCGTTGCATGATGTGTCCTTGTGCGGACGATGGTTGACCGATCGCCCGAATCATGCCGCGCAAGGTGCGCGGACGACGAGCATGCGCTCGCCGACTCGCTTGAATGAAAGCGACATAGCCGGTAGTTTTGCGTCGTCGCCCCCGTCAAGCTGGCGGCGCCGGAGGGCGCTACGGGAGCGGCGGGCGGACGGTTATGGATAAGTGCATGCCGCAAATCGGTTATCCGGGTGGGCGGACTGACGTTCATACTAGAGGCAGCTCGACCCGGGCCGTCCGAAAACCGTGGGGAGTCCCTTTGCAAACGCAATCCAGTTCCGCGCCGCGGGCCCGACGTCCGAATGCGCGCGATGCCAAGAGAGCCGCGCGCACGGCGCGATCGCACTCGTCCGTTCCGTTCATCACCCGAAACATTCCCCTCTACGAGGTGCTCAATAACGAGGGGCTAGAACTCCTCGAGCACAACGCCGATACGATCCTCGAGGAGATCGGCATCGACTTTCGCGACGATCCGGAGACGATCGCGATTCTGCGTGCGGCCGGCGCCGATGCGCAGGGCGAGCGAGTTCGCTTTCCGCGCGGCATGTGCCGCACGATCGTCAGCCGCTCGGCACCCCGGGAATTTACGCAGCACGCCAGAAATCCTGAGCGCAGCGTGATCATCGGCGGTGCCCGCACGGTCTTTGCTCCGGCCTATGGCTCGCCTTTCGTGCGCAGCCTGGACGAGGGGCGTCGCTATGCGCGGATCGAGGACTTCCGCAACTTCGTCAAGCTGACGTATCAGTCGAACGCGCTGCACCACTCCGGCGGCACGATCTGCGAGCCGGTTGACCTGCCGGTGAACAAGCGTCATTTCGACATGGTTTACAGCCATATGCGCTGGAGCGACAAGCCCTACATGGGCTCGGTCACCGCGTCCGAGCGCGCCGAGGACACGGTGGAGATGACCAAGATCCTCTTCGGGGATCAGTATCTCGATCCGGCGACGGGCAAGCCGCGGACCTTCGTGATCAGCCTGATCAATGCGAACTCGCCCATGACCTGGGACGCCACCATGCTCGGGGCGCTCAAGACCTACGCGCGGGCCAATCAGGCGACCATCCTGACGCCGTTCATTCTGGCCGGCGCCATGTCGCCGGTGACAGTGGCCGGGACGGTCGCACAGACCCTCGCCGAAGCTCTTGCCGGCATGACGGTCGCGCAGCTGGTCAATCCCGGCGCGCCGGTGGTGCTCGGCAGCTTCGCCTCGTCGCTGTCCATGCAGTCCGGCGCACCGACCTTCGGTACGCCCGAGCCGGCCCTGGTGCTGTACGTGATGGCACAGCTGGCGCGCCGCCTGGGCGTGCCGTTCAGGTCCGGCGGATCGCTGTGCGGCTCGAAGATCGCGGACGGTCAGGCGGCATTCGAATCGGCGAATACGCTGCTGCCGACCTGCATGGCGGGTGTGAACTTCGTGCTGCATACCGCCGGGTGGCTCGAGGGCGGCCTGACGATGGGCTACGAGAAGTTCGTCATGGATGCCGATCAGGCCGGCATGATGCACACGCTGCTCGCGGGCGTCGATCTGAGCGAGAACGGCCAGGCGATGCAGGCCATGCGCGATGTCGGACCCGGCAAGCACTACCTCGGCTGCGCCCATACCCAGGCCAATTTCGAGACGGCGTTCTATCGCTCGCCGCTCGCTGATAACAACAGCTTCGAGCAGTGGGAGGCAGAGGGCTCGAAGGATATCGCCCAGCGCGCCAATACATTGTGGAAGCGTCAGCTCGCCGAATACGAGGCGCCGCCGATCGATCCGGCCGTGGACGAGGCGCTGCT
Source organism: Pseudomonadota bacterium (assembly GCA_021826035.1). The sequence goes on from JAKBBE010000222.1 coordinate 2,481, forward strand.
CGATTACATCCAGCGGCGCAAAGCGTCTTTCCCGGATTCGAACGTCTGAGGTCTTCATTCTCCTTTTCACGATCATTTGCCATGACCACAACCACCGAACAGACCCGAGCCGACCCGGCCCACGCTGAACAGGCCCGCACTCCCGCCTCACGAGCGGGCGTTCAGCCGGCGCTCTATACCCTGACCACCGCATGCCCGGACACGACGGGCATCGTGGCGGCAATCGCGGGCTTTCTGGCCGCCAACAACGCGACCATCAGCGAGGCGCAGCATCACAATGATCCGCGCACGGGCATGTCGTTCATGCGCACCGTGTTTCGGGACGACGGCCATGGGCTCGCCTCCGCGGAGGCGCTCGATCGGTTGTTCGCCGAGCAGGTCGGCAAGAAGTTCCGGATGCAGTGGCGGTTTCAGGCGGTCGAGCGCCGCTGCCGGGTGGTGCTCGCCGTCTCGCGGCAGGGCCACTGCCTGAACAGCATCCTGCATCGATGGAGCACCGGTACGCTGCCGATCGAGGTGGTGGCGGTGCTGTCGAATCACCAGGACATGCGCAGCCTCGCCGAATGGCATGGCGTGCCGTACCACTACCTGCCGATCATCGACGGACGCAAGGCGGAGCAGGAAGCGCGGATGGCCGAGGTGTTCGCGAAGGCGGACGCCGAGCTGCTCGTGCTGGCCCGCTACATGCAGATTCTGAGCGCCGACGCCTGCAAGCACTTTGATGGCCGGGCGATCAACATTCACCATTCGTTTCTGCCGGGATTCAAGGGCGCCAAGGCCTATCACCAGGCGTACGAGCGGGGTGTGAAACTGATCGGCGCCACGGCGCACTACGTGACCACCGATCTGGACGAGGGGCCGATCATCGAGCAGGAAGTCGCTCGCGTCGACCACACACAGTCCGCTGAAGATCTGACCGTGACCGGCAGCGAACTCGAGACCGTGGTGCTGAACCGCGCAATCAAGTGGCACGCCGAACGGCGCGTCTTCCGCAACGGCAAGACAACCGTCGTTCTGCGTTAAGTCGAGGGATTATCCGACTCGCTGCGAGCGCGCTGCTGCGGATGAAGGCAGCGCGCTCGCAGCGCGGCGATCTCGTGCGCGAGCGCCCCGCAGGCGATGACCAGCGTGCCAGTGGGTGAGTCCATCGGCCTGCGCCGCAGCTCCTCAGGCTGCCACGCGCGCCGCGCGCCGCGCCGCCACCAGG
>JAKBBE010000223.1 GCA_021826035.1 Pseudomonadota bacterium
AGAGGCGGCCGCAGGGAGCGAGGCGTGATTGACCTGTGCGCCGCCGGGGCGCTGCCGCTGGCGATCTGGGCGTATCTGCTGCTCGCGCGCGGGCGGTTCTGGCGGCCGGACACGCTGCCGGCGCCGGGTCCCGGGGTGAGCGCACGGGTGGTGGCCGTCGTGCCGGCCCGCAACGAGGCCGAGCACATCGCGCAGGCGGTCGGCTCGCTGCTCACGCAGCGCTGGGACGGCCAAGTCCAGGTGATCGTCGTGGATGACGGCAGCACCGATGGCACCGCGGACGTGGCGCGTCAGGCCGCAGCGGCCGCCGGGGCCGCGGAGCGTCTGACCGTGATCTCGGGGGCGGCGCTGCCGCAGGGGTGGACCGGCAAGCTCTGGGCGATGGCGCAGGGCGTGCGGGCCGCGGAGCGGCTCGAGCCGCAGTACCTGCTGTTCACCGATGCGGACATCGAGCATGCCGAGGACTCGGTGAGCGCCCTCGTGGCGCAGGCGCAGCGCCAGGACCGAGATCTGGTCTCCGTGATGGTGCGCCTCTCGAGCGCGACCTGGGCGGAGCGCTGCCTGATCCCCGCCTTCGTGTTCTTTTTCTTCAAGCTGTATCCGCCGGCGTGGATCGGCGAGCGCGGCCGGCGCACCGCCGGTGCGGCGGGCGGGTGCATCCTGATCCGTCCGGCGGCGCTGGCGCGCGCCGGTGGACTGGAGTCGATCCGCGCTGCGATCATCGATGATTGCGCGCTCGCCGGACGCGTCAAGGCGAGTGGTGGGTCGTTGTGGCTCGGACTGTCGGCCACGACCCGCAGTCTGAGGGTCTACGGCAGTGTCGGGGAGATCGGCGCCATGATCTCGCGCACGGCGTTCAATCAGCTGCGCCACTCCTGGTGGCTGCTCGGGGCGTCGCTCGCGGGCCTCGCGCTGACCTACGTGACACCACCGCTGTGGGTCGCGAGCGCCGAGCCGCTGTGCATGGCCCTCGGCGCGGCCGCCTGGTTGCTGATGACGCTCGCCTACCTGCCCATGGTGCGCTTCTACGACCTGCCGAGCGTCTACGCGCTGCTGTTGCCGGCCGTGGCGGTGTTCTACGCCGGCGCGACGCTGCACTCGGCGCTGCGCTATGCGGCCGGCCGCGGCGGACAGTGGAAGGGACGTGCGCAGGATGTGCGCGCCGGCGGCGCCTGAGCCGCATGGACCCGCAGGGCGCGGCGCGTCCCACCCTCGATCCGCGGCGGATCGACCTGTGGTGCGCGTTTCTCCAGGACATCGATGCCGAGGGGCGCTGGCGGCAATACGCCGCGCTGCTCGATGAGGGGGAGCGACGCCGCGCCCGCGCGCTGCGGCGAGCGGCCGACCGGCGTCGGCACGTCGCCGCCCGCGCGCTGGTGCGCACCGTGTTGTCGGGGTACCTGTCGCCGGCTGCGCAGGACTGGCGGTTCGTCGCGGATGCGCACGGCCGTCCGCAGCTCTCGCCCGAGCATCGATTGCCCGAGCTGCAATTCAACATCGCGCATACCGCCGGTCTGGTGGTGCTCGCCGTGACGGTCGGCGGGGCGCTCGGCGTCGATGTCGAAACGCCCCGGCGGCGCACCGACACCGTCGCGCTGGAGCGGTATTTCGCGCCGGCGGAGCGGGCGGCGCTTGAGGCGCTGCCCGCCGCTGCGCGGCGACGGGGATTCTTCGAGGTGTGGACGCTGAAGGAGGCCTACCTCAAGGCCCGCGGCCTCGGCTTGCGCGTGCCGCTCGAGAGCTTCGCGTTCGAGTTCGGCGCGCCGGCGGGCGTGACGCTGCAGGTCACGGCCGCGTGTGCCGACACGCCGCAGCGCTGGGCACTGGCCCAGCTCAGTCTGCGCGGGCGTTATCTGCTCGCCTTGTGCGCCGAGCGACGCACGCCGTCCCCGCTGGCCGTGAGGCTGTACGAGACCGTGCCGCTCGGTGCGGTGCGCTTACTGCAGGCACCGGTGCTGCGCGCCACGGGAATCGAAATGTCCTGAAGACCTCCGGGTCCCACGGGGTGAACCGCTGGCGGCTGCGCGTCGATCAGGCCAAGCCCAGAGTGGTCACGTCGGAGCGAGCACGGCGGCTCGCGACTCCGTCGGTGCAAGCCATTGAGGCAGCGTCCCTACTTGACGTATGACGGTGTGGGCCACACGAGAAGTGATCGAGATCGATCGATGTGATCCGAGCCGCAGCCTCCGCTTCGATGTTGGGCCGGTGCGCGCCGCGGCCGCTCAGCCGAGCCGCTGGCGAAGGAACTCGCCCATCGCATTCAGGGATTGCTCGGCCGCACGATAGTGTCCCAGGGAAGACTGAAACACGTGCGGCATGCCTCGCCAGATCGACAGCGTGACGTCCGTACCGGCGGCCCGAGCGAGATCGGCGAAGCGGACTGAATCATCGAGCAGCACCTCATCGTCACCGACGTCGATGTGAATCGGCGCCAGGCCGTGCAGCCGTGCGTAGAGCGGGGACGCCTTGGGGTCTGCTGCGTCGTGGCCACCAAGATAGGCCTGCGCGAGACCGCTGAGGACCTCGCGCGTGAAGATCGGGTCCGCCGCGGCGCGTGTTTCGAGGCTCGCGCCGGTGAGCGCAAGATCAGTCCAGGGCGAGAGTACCGCGGCGCCTCGGGGTGGCACGGATTCCTTCGTCTCCTCGGCCGCGAGGATCGATAACAGTGACAACGTCAGGCCGCCGCCTGCCGAGTCGCCGGCGATGACGATGCGTTTGAACCCATCCGCGAGGAGACCACGATAGGCGTCAACCGCATCGTCAATCGCGGCCGGAAACGGGTGCTCCGGCGCAAGCCGATAGTTGGCCACAAACGTGTCGGCACCGACACGCGCGGCGATCTGGCCCGCAAAGTGAGTGTACGCGCGCGCCGAGCCGAGCACGTAGCCGCCGCCGTGCAGAAAGAGCACGCACGCGCCTGACGTGGGGTGGTGTGGACGGCACCAGAGGCCTGGAATGCCGCCGACCGTCGCCGCTTCCACGGCCACACCCGCCGCTGCGGGTGTGGTGGCGAGCAGCGCGTCGAACATCGGTCGCGCCGCGGGGCCGAGACGCTCACCTTTATGAGGCAATGCGGCCTGTCGCATGTCGTTCAGGGCCGCGATGTCCTGCGGCGCAAGCGGGTGGAGGGTTGTCATCGATGTTTTTCCCTGAGCTATTTCTGGGCCGTCGATCGAGGGGGCTCAGCCGTTCGCCCACGCGGCGGCGGCGTCCTGGGCAAAGTCCCGATAGGATCGCGGCGCGCGACCGAGCAAGTGGGTGAGCTGAGCCAGATCAGCCGCGCTCGCCACCGCGCCGTCGGTCTGGTAGCGCTTGAGCATCAAGCGCAGATCCATGGCGTGCCAGCTCGGCATCATCCCCTTCATGCGCTGCTCCATCGCAACGAGATCATCGCCGCCATAACGCACCGGGCGTCCCAGCGCCTCACCCCAGGTGGTGGCGAGGTGCTCACCGGTGAGGGCCTCCGGGCCGACCAGACTGAAGGTTTCCCGCGGCAACGCCGCCGGCGCGCGGTGCCGCCGAAGAAGCTCAAGAGCCGCCGCCTCGCCGATATCGCGGATATCGACCATCGAGACGCCCTTCGATCCGATCGGCATGGCGTAAACGCCGAACTTCAGCAGTGGCTCCTTCAGGCGCAGATCATTTTGGATGAAATACGCCGCGCGCAGCACGGTCGCCGGAATGCT
>JAKBBE010000005.1 GCA_021826035.1 Pseudomonadota bacterium
CAGCGTGTACTCGGCGCCGCAGTACGGGCACTTGGCCCAGCCGCTCGCCTCGATCGGCAGATACACCTTGGGGTGGGAATTCCACAGCTGCATCTGCGGCATGGGGCAGGAGAGCGGCAGGTCGTCGCCCCCCACCTCGTACTGATGCTGGGCGTTGGGCTGGATCAGGGGCTGCGCGGCTGCGGCCATGTCTATTCCTTGCAGGCAGAACTCGGTGGACTCAGCATTATAGCGGCCGCGACCGCTTTCGGGCCCTACCCTGTGGCCTCGGACCCGAAGGTCTGCTCCCAGATGGCGCTGACTGCGGCCCGTTCGGCGGCAAAGGCCCCGTCGGACGGCGCCTCGGGACCCTCAAGCGCCAGGCGATGGCGGTGGGCCCGATACGCCCGGTAGGCGCCGGTCAGCACGTCCACGGTCTGCTGCGGCACCAGATTCGCCGAAGCGACGGACTCGAGCTGGCGGATGGTATCGGCGAACAGGGCCACCGGCGGGTACTCGCGCGCCCACTTCAGCGCCCAGTACTGGGCGAGGAACTCGATGTCGGCGATGCCGCCCGCCTCGTTCTTCAGATCGTTCGCCTGCGGCTCGCGCCGCGAGCGCTCGCGGCGCATCCGCTCGCGCATCGCGCGCACCTCCTCGCGCAGCGTCTCGCGCCGCACGCTGAAGCGCAGGATCTCGAGCCGGATGCGCTCGAACTCGGCGCACAGTTCGCGCGAGCCGGCCACGGCGCGCGCGTGCAACAGCGCCTGATGCTCCCACGTCCAGGCCTCGTGCCGCTGATACTCGGCGAAGGCGTCGATCTGGGTCACGAGCAGGCCGCCCTTGCCGCTCGGGCGCAACCGCACGTCGACCTCGTAGAGCCGTCCGGCCGCCGAGTGCATGGTGAGCAGGTGCACCACGCGCTGCACGAGGCGCGCGAAGAACACCTGATTGTCGATCGGCCGCTCGCCGCAGGTCTCCTGGTGCTCCCCGCGCGAGTCGTGCACGAACACCAGATCCAGATCCGAGCCGTAGCCGAGCTCCATGCCGCCGAGCTTGCCGTAGCCGATCGCGCACACGCGCACCTCGCGGCGGGCCTCGCTGCAGCACGGTGTCCCGAACTGCGCGCTGATCTGGCGCCACCCGAGCTCCATGGCTCGATCGAGGATGACCTCGGCGATCTCGGTCAGCCGGTCGCTGACGCGCATCACCGGCAGGCGCCCGGACAGATCCGCCACCGCCACGCGGAACACCGCCGCCCGCTTGAAGTGACACAGCGCCTCGATCTGCCGCTCCGGATCGTCTGCCTCGACCCGCTCGAGGGCCGCGGCGAGTTCGCGCTCGAGCGCGGCGCGCTCCGGCAGCGCCTCGAAGCTGCGCTCGTCGATGAACTCATCGAGCAGCAACGGGTGGGCGGCGATCTGCGCGGCGAGGAACTCCCCCTGCGCACAGATGCGCACCAGGCGCACCCGCACCGGCGGACTTTCACGCAACAGCGCGAAATAGGCCGAGCGCTTGCCCATGGCCTCGAGGATCGCGAGGATGCGCTTCAGCACAATCAGCTGCTGCGGGCCGGCGCCGATCTCTGCGGCGATGTCGGCGAGCAGCACCGGCAGCAGCCCCTGCAGTCGGTGTCGGCCGGCCTCATCGAGTTTGCGCACCAGCGTCGAGGCACGCAGCGCAAGCAGCTGCTCGGCCACCTCGGCCGCGGCGGCGAACCCGGCCTGGGCGAGCGACTCGATGAGCGCGGCGGTCTCTGCCGGGGCATCCCACGCCCGGCCCAAGTCAATGCTCACCCCGGCTCGCTCGCCCCCGGCGCCGCCGAGCACCAGGCGCTGGAAGTGATGCACGACGCGCTGGCGGTGCGACTCGAGCACCGCGGACAGCGCCGGCCAGTCCGCCGCCCCGACGGCGAGCGCACACCGCTCGCGCGCGAGTGCCTCCTCGGGCAGCAGGTGCGTCTGCTGATCGGCGAGCATCTGCAGGGCATTCTCGACGCGGCGCAGATAGCGATACGCCTCGGTGAGCTCCTGGACGGCCGCCGCCGGGAGGATGCGCGCCTCCCCGAGCCGCGCGAGCGCCTCGAGCAGCGAGGTCGTCTGCAGCCGCGGATCGCGCCCGCCGCGGATCAGCTGGAAGGTCTGCGCGATGAACTCGATCTCACGAATGCCCCCCGGACCGAGCTTGACGTGCTCGGCCAGTTCGCGCCGTGCCACTTCGCGCTCGATCAGCCCCTTCATCTCGCGCAGACTCTCGAACACACCGTAGTCGAGATAGCGCCGATAGACGAACGGCCGCAGCGCCGCGGCCTGGACCTCCGCGAAGCGCTCGGCACCGACGACCGGTCGGGCCTTCACGTACGCGTAACGCTCCCAGTCGCGCCCGTGCAGCGACAGGTAATCCTCGAGCGCCGCGAAGCTGGTCACCAGCGGGCCGCTGTCGCCGAACGGTCGCAAGCGCAGATCCACGCGCAGCACGAAGCCCTCGGGGGTGGGGGATTCGAGCAGGCGGATCATCCCCTGGCCCAGGCGGGTGAAGAACTCCTCGTTGCTGATCGGCCGTTTCCCGTCGGTCTCACCGTGCTCGGGAAACAGCAACACCAGGTCGACGTCGGAGGAGAAGTTCAGCTCGCGGCCCCCGAGCTTGCCCATGGCGAGCACCATGAGCGGCTGCACCGTGCCGTCGGCACCGCGCGGCTCCCCGAAGCGCTCGATGAGCGCGCGGCGCGCGTAGCGCACGGCCGCGTCGATCGCCGCATCGGCGAAGTCCGATGACTCGCGCAGAGTTTCCTCGATCGGTGCCCCGCCGGAGAGGGCACGCCAGGCGATACGGACCAGCTCACGACGACGCCAGCGCCGCAACGCCGCCAGCATCCCCGCTTCACCGTCCTCGGGGAGCGGGGCGCGGCGGGCCGGCTCATGCGGCGCGAGCGGCCGCTGCAGGTCACCGTCGGCGATCAGCTCGGCCAGCCGCTGCGGGTCGCGCACGCACGCCTCGGCGACGAAGTCGCTGGCGGCAAGGACCTGCAGCAGGGCCGCACCGAGGCGTGGCTCGAGCGCCGCACGCAGCCCCGGCGCAGCGGCCTCGAGGGCCTCCAGGCGGCGTTGCACCAGAGCATCGAGTGCGGGTGTCATGATGGATACATACAGCCCGAAGCGGCGCGCAATTGCAAGTTGCCCCCGTGTCGTACTGTTGTTGACATGCAACAGCGGACAAAACGACACAACGCGTCAGGGTGTGTCGGAATTGAAACAAAAAAAAGCCCCGCATGTAGCGGGGCTTCGAGGATTGCGCGGAATAGGGGGGTCTTGATCCGCGTCTTTCAGGATTGTCCCCGCTTTGGGGTCGGGCACAATCCCTAACTGATGTTGAGATGGTACCGATTCCGTCCGCTGGAATCGATACCTCTTTAGAGGGGTGCCTACATATCCATTCCGCCCATGCCGCCCGGCGGCATGGCATGGCCGTGTTCCTCATCCTTCGGGGCCTCGGCGATCATGACTTCCGTGGTCAGCAGCAGACCCGCCACCGAGGCGGAGTTCTGCAGCGCCAGGCGCGTCACTTTCGCCGGGTCGAGAATGCCGAGCTCGATCATGTCGCCATACTCGCCCGTGGCCGCGTTGTAACCAAACGCGCCCTTACCTTCCTTGACGCGATTCAACACGACGGCAGCGTCCTCGCCCGCGTTGTCGACGATCTGACGCAGCGGCTCCTCGATCGCGCGCGCCAGGATGCGCACGCCGACCTGCTGGTCTTCGTTGCTCAACTCGAGCTTCTCGACCGCCTTCTGCACGCGGATCAGGGCCACACCGCCGCCCGGCACCACGCCTTCCTCGACGGCCGCACGGGTCGCGTGCAGCGCATCTTCGACGCGCGCCTTCTTCTCCTTCATTTCCATCTCGGTGGCAGCGCCGACCTTGATGACCGCGACACCGCCGGAGAGCTTCGCAACGCGCTCCTGCAGCTTCTCCTTGTCGTAATCGGAGGTGGCTTCCTCGATCTGCTGACGGATCGACTCGACGCGGGCCTTGATGTCGGCCTGCTTGCCGGCGCCGTCGATGATCGTGGTGTTTTCCTTCTCCACGACGATCTTCTTGGCCTCGCCGAGGTCATTGAGCGTCGCCTTCTCGAGCGACAGACCGACCTCGTCGGAGATCACGGTGCCGCCGGTCAGGACCGCGATGTCCTGCAGCATCGCCTTGCGGCGATCGCCGAAGCCCGGAGCCTTGACGGCCGCGACCTTCAGGATGCCGCGGATGTTGTTCACCACGAGGGTGGCGAGCGCCTCGCCCTCGACGTCCTCGGCCACCACCAGCAGCGGCCGGCCGGCCTTGGCAACGCCCTCGAGCAACGGCAGCAGCTCGCGGATGTTGGAAATCTTCTTGTCGACCAGCAGGATGAACGGCTTTTCGAGCTCGGTCGTCTGGTTCTGCTGGCTGTTGATGAAGTACGGCGAGAGGTAGCCGCGGTCGAACTGCATGCCCTCGACCACTTCGAGCTCGTTATCGAGACCCGAACCTTCCTCGACCGTGATCACGCCTTCCTTGCCGACCTTCTCCATCGCATCGGCAATGGTCTTGCCGATCGACTCGTCGGAGTTCGCCGAGATCGTGCCGACCTGGGCGATCGCCTTGGAGTCCTTGCAGGGCTTGGCGAGCTTCTTCAGCTCTTCGGTCGCTGCGATGACACCCTTGTCGATGCCGCGCTTGACGTCCATCGGGTTGCGGCCCGAGGAGACGGCCTTCAGGCCCTCGCGCACGATCGCCTGGGCGAGCACCGTGGCGGTGGTGGTGCCGTCGCCGGCCTCATCGGAGGTGTTGGAGGCGACTTCCTTGACCATCTGCGCGCCCATGTTCTCGAACTTGTCCTTCAGTTCGATTTCCTTCGCGACCGACACACCGTCCTTCGTGACGGTGGGGGCGCCGAAGCTCTTCTCGAGCACGGCGTTGCGGCCCTTCGGGCCGAGCGTCGCCTTGACGGCGTTCGCCAGAATATTGACACCCTTGACCATGCGCTGGCGGGCGTCATCGCTAAAGCGGACTTCTTTGGCTGCCATTGTGAGTGCTCCTCGCTTACTTGCTCTCGATCACGGCCATGAGGTCTTCTTCGCGCATCACGAGGAGATCCTCGCCTTCGACCTTCACTTCCGTCCCGCTGTACTTGCCGAAAAGGACCTTGTCGCCGACCTTCACATCGAGGGCGCGAACTTGGCCGTTTTCAAGAATTTTGCCGTTTCCGACCGCGACGACCTTTCCCTGAATCGGCTTCTCAGCCGCGGTATCGGGAATGACGATGCCACCCGGAGAGGTACGCTCCTCCTCCAGGCGCTTGACGATGACGCGATCATGAAGAGGACGCATCTTCATGGTGAACGCTCCTTAAAAGAACACGATGGATTTAAGTTAAAGCCACGAAAGAGCTATTAGCACTCTACCCGTGTGGCTGCTAATGATAGGTAGGCAAAATGGATTTTCAACCCTGCGGGGGGCAATTTTTTCCGGCCCCGGGGGAGGAGGGGCTGCGAAGACCCCTCACGCCGGGCCGGCTCGATGGGTTTACAATGCGTCGTTTTCTTGCTCGAGCCCCGGCACATCGGATGACCGACAGCATCGTGGTCCTGACGAGCTGCCCCGACGAGGCGGCCGCCGCCCGTATCGCCGCGGCGCTGCTCGAGGCGGGTCTGGCAGCGTGCGTGACCCGCCACCCGGTGCGTTCGATGTACCGCTGGGAGGGCCGGCTGGTGGACGAACCGGAGGTCCTGCTGGTCATCAAGACGCTCGCCCGCCGCTTCTCGGACCTGGAAATGCGCCTCAAATCGCTGCACCCGTACACGGTACCTGAAATCATCGCCCTGCCGATCGTGGCCGGCTCGACGGCCTATCTGTCCTGGCTCGCCGCCGAGGTGACGCCGTGATCCGGTGGCTGCGCCCGATGCAGCGCCCGTGGGCCGCCGGGACCGTACTCGCCGCGCTGTGGCTGACCGCGTTGCCCGGGCCGGCGCGCGCCGCCACCCCACCCTCGCTCTCCCCGGCCGTGCTCGCCGCCCTCGGCGCACAGGCCTCCGGGGGCCAGAAATTCCCCCCGCCGGGCGAGGTGTTTCACTTCAAGGCCACCCCCGGCACCCACCGGCTGCACCTGTCCTGGACCATCCGGCCGGGGTTCTACCTGTACCGCAGCCGCATCCACGTGCGGGCGCTCTCGGGTACGGTCCTCGGCGCACTGAGCCTGCCGCCCGGGATCGTCAAGATCGACCCGTATTTCGGCCGCGAACAGATCTACCGGAACGCCGTCACCGGCGAATTGGCGGTGCGCCGCGGCACCGTGGCCGCGCCGGCCGACGCGTCGCTCGCGGTCACTTATCAGGGCTGCGCCGATGCAGGCCTGTGCTACCCGCCGATCACCCAGACGGTCACCGTGGCCCTGCCGGCGGGCGGCGGAACGGGCGCACCGCCGCTGGCACGGCCGCCGAGCGGTGCCACCGCCCGCAGCGCGCGGCCGACGAGCCAGGGCCGCTTCGCGGCGCTGATCCGCTCCGGCAACCTGTGGGCGATGCTCGGGGCGTTCTACCTGGCGGGCCTCGCGCTCGCCTTCACGCCGTGCTGTCTGCCGATGATCCCGATCCTCTCGGGACTGATCGCCGGGGGACGGACCCTCGGCACGGCCCGCTCGGTCCTGCTCTCGCTCGCCTACGTGCTCGGCATGGCGTTCACCTACACGCTCGCCGGGATTGCCGCTGCGGCCGCAGGCGGGGAAGTCCAGGCCGCCTTCCAGCAGCCGTGGATTCTCGGGGCGTTCGCGGCGCTCCTGGGGGCCATGGGCCTGGCGATGCTCGGGCTGTTCACCGTGCAGATCCCCGCCGCCCTGCAGACCCGTCTGGCCGAGCTCAGCGGCCGGCGCACCGCCGGCAGCCTCGGCGGGGTGGCCGCGATGGGCGCCCTCTCGGCTCTGATCGTCACGACGTGCGTGGCGCCGGCGTTGGTCGGGGCATTGGCCGTGATCGGCCAGTCCGGCCAGATCGCGCGGGGCGGGGCGGCCTTGTTCACCCTCAGCATCGGCATGGGCACGCCGCTGCTGGCCGTCGGGGCCTCCGCCGGGCGGCTGCTGCCGAAGGCCGGGGCCTGGATGGAGCTGGTGAAGCGGCTGTTCGGCGCCCTGATGCTGGCGGTCGCGGTGTGGATGCTGGCGCGCCTCGTGCCCGCCCGCCTGACGCTCGCACTGTGGGCGCTGCCGGTGCTGGCCGGCGCGTGGGCGTTCGGGTCGCAGAAGCACGCTGCGCGCCGCGGCGGGAGCGCACTGCGCGCCGTCGGCGTCCTGCTCGGCGCGTATGCCGCGACGCTGCTGATCGGCTCGGCGCTGGGGGGCACCCACCCGTTCGCACCGCTCTCCCGCAGCGCCCCTCCGACGCTGCACTTCGCGCCCCTGCGCTCGGTCGCCCAGCTGCAGCGCGACGTGCGAGCGGCGGCGGCGCGCCACCAGACGGTCATGGTCGATTTTTACGCCGACTGGTGCACCTCCTGCAAAGAGATGGAGGCGAGCACGTTCACCAACCCCCAGGTCCGTCGCGAACTCGCCCATACGCTGCTGCTGCGCGCCGACGTCACGGCCGACAATGCGGCCGACCAGGCGCTGCTGAAGTATTTCGGCATCTACGGGCCGCCGACCATCGCCTTCTACGGACCGAACGGCCACGAGCGCCGCCACGAGCGGGTGGTGGGCTACCTCGATGCCGCGGCGTTCCGGCGCCGCGTGAGGGCCGCCCTGGCCCGGCCACCCGCATGAGCCGTGGCGGCAAGCTCGCCCGCGGCACGCTCGCCGCGGGCCTGATCCTCGCCGCCGGCGTGGCCGGGTATGCCCTGCGCGCGGCTCGGACCGCCCCCGCGGCCGCGCCGCTCGTGCCGGCGGCCCCCTCGCGGCGGGCCCCGGCGCTCTCCGCACCCGCGGCGCAGCGCGCACGGCACACGCTGCCCGACGCTCTGCCGCAGATCCCGTTCCGCGACCGACACGGACGGCTGCGCCGCTTCGCCGACTGGGGCGGCCGGCCGCTGCTGGTGAATTTCTGGGCGCCGTGGTGCTCCCCCTGCCGCGCCGAAGTGCCGTTGCTCGAGCAGCTGAGCCGCACGCGGCCTCAGGGCCTGCAGGTGATCGGGGTGGCGGTCGATGCGCGCCCGGCGGTCCTGCGCTACGCGCAGCAGGCCGGAATCCGCTATCCTCTGCTGATTGGCCTGCGGCCCGGGATGCGGGCGATCCGCGCGCTCGGGATGATGATGGCCTTTCCGTTCTCCGTGTTCGTCGATGCACACGGCCGGATCGTGACGGTCGAGGTCGGACGCCTGCACGCCGCCGAGGCGCACGTGATCCTCGAGCGCATCGGGGCGCTCGACCGCGGCCAGATCAGCCTCGCCGCCGCGCGCGGCCAGATCGCCGCGGAAATCGCGCAGCTGGCGGCACACCGCGCGGCGCACGCCCAGGGCTGAGCGATTTAAGCCTGATCCCGTCCGATCGCGACAAAATCCACCCATTTCTGGCGGAATTAGGGTAAATTGGCTGCGCTCTGTGCGCCAAGGCCTGCCCCTATTCCGCATGACACGCCTGTTGCTCCTGAACGGCCCGAATCTGAACCTGCTCGGTCAGCGGGAGCCCCATATTTACGGGGCGGACACGCTCGAAACGATCGAGCGGCGCGCCGCCGAGTGTGCACGCCAGGTGGGCTGCACGCTGGAGTGTTTTCAGAGTAACGCCGAGCACCTGCTGCTCGAGCGGATTCACCGGGCCGGCGCCGAAGGCGTGGGGTGCCTCATTTTCAATCCCGGCGCCTTCACCCACACGAGCGTCGCGCTGCGGGACGCGGTCCTGGCCGTTCATCTGCCGGTGATCGAGGTCCACCTGTCCAATCCGCACGCGCGTGAGCCGTTCCGGCACCGATCGTACTTCTCGGACATCGCCCTCGGGGTGATCTCGGGCTTCGGCGCCCTGGGATATGAGTTGGCCGTGCGCGCTGCCGCACAGCATCTCGCCCGGGCACCGCACGCCGGGTGACCCCGAGTCGTTCCATTGCATACCGTCCCATGACGCGAGGGGGATTTCCCACATGGATATCCGCAAAATCAAAAAATTGATCGAACTGCTGGAAGAGTCCGGCATCGCTGAAATCGAGATCAAGGAAGGCGAAGAAGCCGTACGGATCAGCCGCATGCCGACCGGCAACGCACTGGTGCATGCCCTGCCGCAGTTCGCCCTGCCGCAGATCGCCGCGTCGCTGCCGGCCGAAGTGCCGGCCGCGGCCGCGCCGGCGGCCGAAGCCGCCAAGGCGCGCTCCAACGAGCACGTGGTCACCGCGCCGATGGTCGGCACGTTCTATGCCGCCCCGACACCGGGTGCGAAGTCGTTCGTGGAGATCGGCGATGAGGTCAAGGTCGGCGAGGTTCTCTGCATCATCGAGGCGATGAAGATGATGAATCAGATCGAAGCGGATCGCGCCGGACGGATCACCTCGATCATGGCGCGCAACGGCGACCCGGTCGAGTACGGCCAACCGCTGTTCGTCATCGAATAGGCGCGCACCGCCATGCTGGAAAAGGTTCTCATCGCCAATCGCGGTGAAATCGCCCTGCGCATCCTCAGGGCCTGCCGCGAGTTGGGCATCAAAACCGTGGCGGTGCACTCCACCGCCGATTACAGCCTGAAGCACGTTCTGCTCGCCGACGAATCGGTGTGCATCGGTCCGCCGCCTTCGACGGCGAGCTACCTGAACATGCCGGCCATCATCAGCGCCGCGGAGGTCACCGATGCGGTGGCCATCCACCCCGGCTACGGCTTTCTCTCCGAGAACGCCGACTTCGCCGAACGGGTGGAGAACAGCGGCTTCGTGTTCGTCGGGCCGAAGGCCGAGACGATCCGCACCATGGGCGACAAGGTGTCCGCGATCCGCGTGATGAAGGCGCACGGCGTACCGTGCGTACCGGGATCGGACGGACCGCTCGGCGATGATCCGGATGAGAATTTCCGCATCGCTCGGGACATCGGCTACCCGGTGATCATCAAGGCCTCCGGCGGCGGCGGCGGTCGCGGCATGCGTGTGGTGCACAGCGATGCCTCGCTGCTGAATTCCATTGGCGTGACGCGCAGCGAGGCGCAGGCGGCCTTCGGCAACGACCAGGTGTACATGGAGAAATTCCTGGAGCGGCCGCGGCACATCGAGTTCCAGGTGCTCGCCGACCATCACGGCAATGTCGTGCACCTGGGCGAGCGCGACTGCTCGATGCAGCGGCGCCACCAGAAGGTGCTCGAGGAAGCCCCCGCCCCCGGGATCACCCCGAAGCAGCGGCGCACCATGGGCGAGCGCTGCGTCGAGGCGTGTGTGGCGGTCGACTACCGCAGCGCCGGGACGCTGGAGTTCCTCTACCAGGACGGGGAGTTCTATTTCATCGAGATGAACACCCGCATCCAGGTCGAGCATCCGGTGACCGAGCTGATCACGGGCATCGATCTGGTGAAGGCACAGCTGCTGATCGCCACCGGCGAGAGACTGCCGTACGTGCAGAACGACATCCAGATCCGCGGCCATGCGATCGAGTGCCGCATCAACGCGGAGGATCCGAAGAACTTCATGCCCTCACCGGGACCGGTGCGGCTGTGGCACGCCCCGGGCGGCCCCGGGGTGCGGGTCGACAGCCACGTCTACTCCGGCTACAACGTGCCGCCCTACTACGACTCGCTGATCGGCAAGCTGATCACGCAAGGGGAGTCGCGCGAGGTGGCGATCGCGCGCATGCGCAATGCGCTCGCCGAGATGGTCATCGAGGGCATCAAGACCAACGTTCCGCTGCACCAGGAGATCTGCAATCATGCGGCCTTCCAGAAGGGCGGCACGGACATCCACTACCTGGAGCGTCGGCTGGGTCTGAAGTGAGCGCGGGACGCCGGGGCGAAGCCTGAACGGCGCGCCGCGGCGCCTGTGCACGGTGAGCCATGAGCGAGTTTCTGCAGATCAGCTTCGATCTTGGCGAGATCCCGGCGGACGGGGCGGAGGCGGCCTGCTTCGAGTGCGGCGCGAGTGCGATCACGTTCGCCGACGCGCGTGACGAGCCGGTGCTCGAGCCAGCGCCCGGGGAGTTTCGGCTCTGGCCCGCGACGCGCCTGGAAGCGCTGTTCGCGCCCGATGCGCCGCAGCAGGAACTCATCACCCGTCTGAGTACCGCACTCGGAGTCGCACCGGAGCGCCTCACGGCACGGCGGCTCGCCGACCGGGCCTGGGAGCGGGAGTGGCTGCGCGACTTCCACGCCATGCGCTTCGGGCAGCGCCTGTGGATCTGCCCGCAGCATGAGCAGGTGGACGATCCCGATGCGGCGGTCGTACGGCTCGATCCGGGGCTGGCATTTGGCACCGGCACCCATCCGACCACCGCGCTGTGCCTGGAGTGGCTCGACGCCCATCCGCCGATCGACGGCGAGGTCATCGATTACGGCTGTGGCTCCGGCGTGCTCGCACTGGCCGCAGCCCGGCTCGGGGCGCGACGCGTGCAGTGCTTCGACATCGACCCGCAGGCATTGCTCGCCACGCACGAAAATGCGACGGCCAACAGCCTGGAGCGCCAGATCCGTCCGATTGCGGCGGCCGACGCGCTCGAGCCGCCCGTGGCGCTGCTCATGGCGAACATCCTGTGCGCCCCGTTGGTGGCACTGGCGCCGCGGTTCGCAGCGCTGGTGGCTGCGCATGGGGCGGTACTGCTCGCCGGGCTGCTGCAGTCCGATGCGGAGGAGGTCACTGGCGCCTACGCGCCGTGGTTCGAACTGAAGCCGTTCGCGACCCGCGAGGGCTGGATTGCACTGTCGGGACGGCGCCGCGCCGAGGTACAGATCTGAATGTTCACCGTCTGCCCCAAATGCGGCCTCATGCTCGTCGTGACGGCGGCGGACCTGCGCGCCGCGCAAGGCCATGTGCGCTGTGGCCGCTGCCGCAGTGTCTTCAATGCGCTCGAGTCGCTCGCCGAGACCGCCCAGGGCCACACGGCTACCGACCGCGTAGCCGCCGCAGCAGCGCCGCCAGCACCGGTCGCAGCGGCCGAGGCTGCGCAGAGTGGCCCGGAGGGCGACTTCGAGTGGATCGAGCTGGAACGCGAGCCGCCCTGGGCGCCGGAACCGTCGATTGAAGCGCAACCCCAGCCCCTCGCGCTGGACACACAGACACCGCCGGAGCCCCAGCCCCTCACACCGCCGGAGCCCCAGCCCCTCACACCGCCGGAACCCCAGCCCCTCGCGCTAGAGACGCAGATACCGCCGGAGTCGCCGCAGGAGCAGGAGGGCGTCGTGCTACAAGCACCACCGCTAGCGCTCCCGGATGAGCCGCTCATCGTCGACGGCCCACACCAGGCGACGGCGAGTGAGCCCTCCCTGGCCGACGAACCACCGCACGAATTCCAGCTGGAGACACCGCCACGACACACCGGCGCGTGGTTCGCCGGCGCCCTGGTGCTGCTGCTGATCCTGGCCGGCCAGGCGGTGAACCACTACCGCGGAGTGCTCGCGACGATGCCCTCCGTGGGGGCGAAGATCCTGGCGGCCTACGGTGCGCTCGGCATCCCGATTGTGCCGTTGTGGAACGTGCATGCGTATCAGGCGCGCCAGCTCGGTGCGACGGTCAGCGGCAGCGACCCCCACCAGATCACGGTACGGGCGAGCGTCGCCAACCACGGTTCATGGCCGCTGCCCCTGCCGCTGCTGCGCGTGAGCCTGCAGGACCGCTATGGGCGCACGATCGCCGCGCGCGACGTACGGCCAAGCGACTACCTCACCCGCGGCTCGAGCGGTACCTCGATGATGGCACCCGGTGCGCGCATCGACGCCACCGTCGTCTTCGTCAATCCGGGAACGCAGGCCGTCGGGTTCGAGATCGATGCGTGCCTGCGCGAGGGCAGCCACGTGGTGTGCGCCCACGGAGCGCACTGATGGTGCGCATCGGCCCGTACACACTGCCGTCGCGCGCGGTGCTCGCCCCCATGGCTGGCGTGACCGACCGGCCGTTCCGTATTCTCTGCCGCCGCCTCGGCGCAGGACTCGCCGCCTCGGAGATGCTCACGTCCGACGCACGGTTGTGGCACACGCCCAAGTCACGCCGCCGCCTCGATCACAGCGGCGAGCCGGAGCCGCGCGTGGTGCAGCTCGCCGGCGCCGACCCGCAGGTGCTGGCTGAGGCCGCCCGCATGAGCGTCGAGCGCGGCGCGCAGATCATCGACCTGAACATGGGCTGTCCGGCGAAGAAAGTGTGCGGCAAGGCGTGCGGCTCGGCACTGCTGCGTGAGGAGCCGCTGGTCGCACAAATCCTCGCGGCGGTCGTGGCCGCGGTGGACGTGCCCGTGACGCTGAAGATCCGCACAGGCTGGGATCCCGAACATCGCAACGGTGTCGCCATTGCGCAACTCGCCGAACGCTGCGGCATTCGGGCGCTGGCGGTCCACGGCCGAACGAGGGCAGATTTTTATCACGGAGCCGCGGAATATGAAACGATCCGCGCGATCAAGTCCGCCGTGCGCATCCCGATCTTTGCCAACGGCGACATCCGCTCGCCCGCCGATGCACGCAAAGTGCTTGATTTCACAGGGGCAGACGGCGTCATGATCGGGCGCGCCGCGTTCGGCGAGCCCTGGATCTTCCGCGCCATCGAAGATTTCCTCACCGCGCAGCCGGCCGCGCCGCCCTCGCGCACCGAGGTGCGTGATATTATCTTCGCTCACCTCGATTCCCTGTACGGCTTTTACGGCGAGGAGACAGGCGTGCGCATCGCTCGCAAACACATTGGTTGGTATTGCGAACGATGCTTTTCCGATCCGGAGCCGATTCGTCTCGATTTGATGGCGGCGCAGGACGTGCGCGAACAATTCGCGCGCGTGCGTCGACATTTCGACGTGTGGGCTGCAGATTGCGCACGCGCGGCCTGAAGCGCCATCAAAAACACGGGAAATTCACATGACAGCAAGAAAGAAAATCGCACAGTGGCGCGATGGGGGCATCCGCGTCACGGCCGGGGAGTTACCGCTGCGCAGTCACGCGGAGCGCGCACTCAGCGACTACTTCATGAACCTCAACGGCTCGCACCCCGCGGGGCTTTACAACCTGGTGCTGCGCGAGGTCGAGGAGCCGCTGTTTCGCGTCGTGCTCGACTATGTCGAAGGCAACCAGAGCCGTGCGGCGGATATCCTTGGCATCAACCGCGGCACGCTGCGCAAGAAGCTCAAGCAGTTCGGCTTGACTAACTGACGAGTGGTAATGAATCAGACTGCGCGGCCCGTTCGGCGGGCATTGCTTTCCGTTTCCGACAAGACCGCCCTGGTGGGATTCGCGCAAGGTCTCGCGCGCCACGGGGTAGAGATCCTCTCAACCGGCGGCACGGCTAAACTGCTCGCGGCGCACGGACTGACAGTGCGCGAGGTGTCGGACCATACCGGTTTCCCGGAGATCATGGATGGGCGCGTCAAGACGCTGCACCCGAAAATCCATGGCGGACTGCTGGGGCGGCGCGGCACCGACGAGCAGGTCATGGCGCTGCACGGCATCGAGCCCATCGACCTGCTCGCGGTCAACCTCTACCCGTTTGCTGAGACGATCGCCCGTCCCAACTGCAGCTACGAGGAGGCCATCGAGAACATCGATATCGGCGGCCCGGCGATGCTGCGCGCCGCGGCGAAGAATCACGAGGCAGTCGCCGCCGCGGTGGATCCGGACGACTACGCCCGGATCCTAGCCGAGCTCGACGCGCATGGCGGTCTCAGCGCGGCGACGCGCGCCTACCTGGCCACCAAGGTCTTCGCGCACACGGCGCGCTACGACGCGATGGTGGCCGCATACCTCACCCGGCAGCACTCCGAGGCGCATACGCTACCTGCGGTCCTGCCGCTGGTGTTCGACAAGGTCAGCGACCTGCGCTACGGAGAGAACCCCCATCAGCGCGCGGCGCTGTACCGGGATGCGCTCGGCGGCGCCGGGCTGGCGCAGGCTCGCTTGCTGCAGGGTAAGGAACTCTCCTTCAACAACATCGCCGACACCGACACCGCCGTGGAGTGCGTGCGGCAATTCGATGCCCCAGCCTGCGTCATCGTCAAGCACGCCAATCCCTGTGGCGTGGCGCTCGGTGCCGACCTGCTGGAGGCGTACGAGCACGCATACCGCACTGACCCGACTTCCGCCTTCGGCGGCATCATCGCCTTCAACCGACCGCTCGATGCCGCGTGCGCCAGCGCCATCATCGGCCGGCAATTCGTGGAAGTGATCGCCGCACCGGCGATCACGGCCGCCGCGGCGGAGACGCTCGCCGCCAAACCCAACGTGCGTGTCATCGAGCTCGGTGAGCTGCACACGAACAGCGGCAACGGCGTGGAGTACCGCAGCGTCTCCGGGGGACTGCTGGTGCAGAGCCGCGACAACGGCCAGATCGGTGAGTCCGATTTGAAGGTGGTGACGCGCCGCCAGCCGACGCCGGCGGAACTTGCGGATTTGCTCTTCGCGTGGCGTGTCGCGAAATTCGTCAAGTCCAACGCCATCGTGTACGCGCACGGATGCCGCACCATTGGCGTCGGCGCTGGACAGATGAGCCGCGTGTACTCCAGCCGCATCGCTGCAATGAAGGCCGCCGACGAGCACCTGCAGGTCGAGGGTGCCGCAATGGCCTCCGATGCGTTCTTCCCGTTCCGCGACGGCCTCGACGTGGCCGCCGAGTACGGCATCAAGGCCGTGATTCAGCCGGGCGGCTCGCGCAACGATCCGCAAGTCATCGCCGCTGCGGACGAACACGGCATGGCGATGGTACTGACCGGCATGCGCCATTTCCGGCACTGAGCGGAGCCTATGAAGATCCTGATCATCGGTGCCGGCGGACGGGAACATGCGCTCGCCTGGAAATGCGCAGCCTCCGCGCGTGTGGAGGAAGTGCTGGTCGCACCCGGCAATGCCGGCACCGCACTCGAGCCGAAGTGCCGCAATGTGGCCGTTGCGGCTGAGAACATCCCGGCGCTCGTGGCGCTGGCGCAAGCCGAGGGCATCGCGCTCACCATCGTCGGCCCGGAAGGTCCGCTGGTCGCGGGGCTGGTCGATGCGTTTCAGGCGGCGGGCCTACCGTGCTTCGGACCGACCCGGGCGGCTGCGCGCCTGGAAGGCTCCAAGGCCTTCACCAAGGATTTTCTGGCGCGACACGGCATTCCGACCGCCCGCTCGCGCACCTTCACTCGTGAGAACTACGACCCGACCTGGCTCGACCACCAGTCGCTGCCGATCGTCATCAAGGCGAGTGGCCTGGCCGCCGGCAAAGGTGTGATCATCGCCGAGACGCTGGAGGAAGCCCGCGAGACGATCGGCGCGATGTTCGCGGGCCGCTTCGGTCGCTCCGGGGAGCAGGTGGTGGTGGAGGAGTTCCTGCGCGGCGAGGAAGTCAGCTTCATCGTCATGGCCGACGGCCGGCACATTTTGCCGCTCGCCACCTCGCAGGACCACAAACGACGCGACGACGGCGATCTTGGGCCGAACACCGGTGGCATGGGTGCGTATTCACCCGCGCCTAGAGTCACGCCCGAGCTTCACCAGCGCATCATGCGTGAGGTGATCGAACCATCAGTCGCCGGACTCAGCGCCGACGGCACCCCATACACCGGCTTTCTCTACGCGGGCCTGATGATCGCCGAGGACGGCACGCCAAACGTGCTTGAATTCAACTGCCGGTTTGGCGACCCGGAAACCCAGCCGATTGTGAGCCGGCTGCGCTCGGACCTGACCCTCCTGTGCGAGGCGGCGCTCGCCGGTCGCCTGCAGTCGGTGCAGGCCGAATGGGATCCGCGGGCAGCGCTTGGTGTCGTTCTGGCCGCGGAAGGTTATCCCGACGCGGTGCGCAAAGGCGAGCGCATCGAGGGACTTCATCACGCGGCGCAACTCGCCACCGGCCACGGCAAGGTATTCCATGCCGGCACTCGGATCGCGGACGGCCAGATCCTCACCGACGGCGGTCGGGTGCTGTGCGCCGTCGGCCTTGGCGACTCGGTGTCGGCTGCGCAGACGAACGCCTACGAGATCGCCACCGCCATCCACTGGCCCGGGGTGCGGTACCGGCGAGACATCGGCTACCGCGCCATCGAGCGCGAACGGCGCAACTGAACCGCGCGGCCACCGGGTGCTCCTGTGGCCGCCGCACCCTCCGGGCCGTTCCAATCACCGCAGAGATGATCTGGCCCGACGCCTACCCGTACGCCGCGCAGCGCCGCCGGGCCTTCCCTGGCCCAGGCGCATCGGCCGAATAGAACGGCGTTTGCGCTCTAGAAGTCCTGACCGAACTCGATGCCGAACGTGCGCGGCTGCGCCGGCAGGATATAGACCTGACTGTCCAGACTCGGATTGCTCTCGGTGAACCGTGAATACTCCGCCAACCGGTTCATGAGATTCGAGATGAACAGATCAACGTGCATCCCATTGCCCGCATTGGCTCCGATTTTCAAATTGAACAGCGCATATGCGGGCAGATTGCCGTAAACCGCGTTCTGCGTCAGCAGCAGCGCCGAGGCGGTCTGGTCCTGATACATCCCGGCAAGCTGCACATAGGGCCTCCAGTTCCCCATCATCGGCAAGGTATAGCGCGCCACGATGTTGCCCTTGAACTTCGGTGCCACCGGCAGATTGGTCCCGGCCGGCACTTGCACCGGCGGCAACGGGGTGCACTGCGCAGTGCCGGGGATACAGCCGTAGTAATTGGAGGTCAGCACCGGATTGGTGAAGGAGAAATTCGCACTGAGGTACAGGCTGTGCGTCGGCACCCACGCGATGCTGTTCTCGATGCCCTGAATGCGCGCGTTGCCACCGTTGGCGATGATGGTGACGCTGTTCGCCCCCAGGAAGGAAAACTGGAAGTTCTTCCACTCTTCCCAGAACAGCGCTCCATTCCACCGCACGGTATTGTGGAACCACTGTGTCTTCCAGCCCACCTCGTAATTGGTCAGGTAATCGGCCTGATATGGAGATGGGGCGGGCACCTGACCCTTCACGACAACGGGCGGAGCAATGCGATTGACGCCACCCGGACGATAGCCCTTGGAGTATGTCGCGTACACCATGGCATTCGGGGTGATCTGATAGGTGAGATTGACCCGCGGCACAGTGCCGCTGCCGGTCGTCGAGGCGTAAAGATCAGTGCACGGGGAATTCTTGACGATTGGTCCAAGGAAGCACGTTGCCGTTCCCTCGCCCGTGAAGAAATTCGCGTTGAAGCCGTAGAATCCGACCAGCGAATTGTTGTAACGGTAGTACCGCATCCCGCCGGTCAGATGCCAGTGCGGGGTGATGTCCCAGGTCGCCTGCGCGTACACGGCCTGGTCGCGATCGACGCGTTGCTCATCGGTCAACCAGATGGTATTGGGGTATCCCGGCACCGACTCGTTGGTCGCCGGATTGCCGGTCTGCGTATATCCGAGTCCGTTGGGATTGCCGCCATAGACGCTGGTCCAACCGAACCCCGGGATCGTGTAGTTTTGCCAGATGTTGTGCATCTGGCGGCCGAGATACACACCCACAGTCGCGTGCACCGGCTCATCGAGCGGCGTGGTCACGCGAAACTCCTGGCTCCACATCTCAAAATCGCCCGCCCCGATGACAAACTGCTGCGGCATGATTGGCGTCCCCGCATTGCCGTCGTAATACGCACCGGAGCCGTTCATCTTGTCATAGAACTCAGAATAGTCACTGTAGTCGGCAATCGAATGCTGATTGCGCTTCAGGAATCCGCCGGTGTACACGACGTCGAAATCGTGGACCTTGCCCTCGATGGTGAGCGCGACCTGATCCCAGGTGTCGTGCGAAGTTTCAGGGCCGAAGTGCGTCAGCTTCAGATAGCCGACCGCCGGGTCGTAACCGAAAAATCCGTTTGCTGAGATCGACTGGCCCTGGAAAGTCGGCGTCACCGTCCAGTCCTTACCGATGTGAAACCGCAGTTCCACCCGTCCACCATAGGTATCCGATGTGTTGTAATTATTTTTCAGCCAGGGTCCGGCGGTGATGGCGCCCTTGCCGACCGATGACACCGGCGCACACTGGTGATTGCCGGCGTAGTAACTGCTGCTCGCATAATAGGACGGGTTGGTCTGAATCGACCAGCTCGGGAACGAGCGTACGCCGTTGAAGATGCAACCATTGGCGTCGGTGCCGGCGACATTGCTGATGAAGCCGCCGTGATGCACATCCCACGCCACCAGGCGGATGGCCGCACGCGACCACAGCGGTATATTGACGTAGCCCTGGAACACGTGACCGGGGCCGCCGTTCTGAATGATGTTCTCCTGCAGATCGTAGCCGGCGGAGAATTTGTTCGGGTTCGGCTTATTGGTAATGATGCGCACCGCGCCGGCCTCGGCGCTGGAGCCGAACAAGGTGCCCTGCGGACCCTCGAGCACTTCGATGCGATTGATGTCGTACATATGCAGCGGCACGACACCGGTAATCGTAGTCACCGGCTGCTGATCGAGGTATACCCCGACGCTCGGTTCGGATCCGGAATGATTACCGTCGCCGCCGCTCACCACGTCGCGGATGTAGATGATCGCGCCACCCGGCCCACCGTTGCTGCCTTCGCCTTGGCTGCGCACGAAGGAGACCGCTGGGGCCATCTTGACGTAGTCATCGAGGTTGGCGATGTTCAGCTGGCGCATCGTGCGGTTGTCGAACACCTCGACGCTGATCGGAACGTTTTGCAGGTTCTGACGGATCTTCTGCGCCGTGATCACGATGGCCTGCAAGCCACCGCTGGCCGTGTCCGCATGGACCTGCGGCGCGGCGGCCGCCAGTGCGGCCACGGGCAAGGCGGCGCGCACGATTGCCCGAAGTGCGCTGATGGAGCGCGACCGGTCCGGTTGCCGCGATAATTTTCTACGTCGACTGCGCGTCATGGTGAACTCCCCGATTAAATTTTGATTGGTCTATTGCTCGACTCTGGCGAGTGGGCCCAGACGCAGCTCGGGCCCCTCGTCAGCGGAATTCAGGAACGTGTGGATACGTATGCAGTACTTCTCCCAGGGCGCGCTGCAGCGGCCCGAGCCAGGGTTCGTAATGACGCCACTGATCGACTCCATCCCGAAAGATTGGTTGGCGCACCTGTTCGGCGCTGGCCGTACGCACCGCCCGGCTGTTTTCATGGAAGGCGAGGCACTGCGGCTCAAACGGTAGCCCACACCGTTCAAGCAGTTCGTGGATGTGCCGCTCGGGATCGTCGATCAGCGCCTCGTAGCACACCCGCACCACCTTGCCCGGCAGAACCTCATCGTAGTGCGCCATCAGTTCGACGTAATCCCGATAATAGCGGCCGAGATCCTCCAGTCCGTAGGTAAACCATTGGCCACGCGCGAAATGCTGCTTGAAGCAGGAGAAGCAGCACGCGAGAGGATGGCGCCGCGCGTCAATGATCAGCGCGTTCGGCAGCATGAGATGAATCAGGCCGACGTACCAGAAGTTGTTCGGCATCTTGTCGATGAACCGGGGTGCATCGGTCTGACGCATGACGCGGGTCTCGGCGAGATATCGCTCGCCGAGCGCGCGGAATTGGCCGCGATCGAGGTCGGCTACCCGTGCGAGAAATGCGCCCTCCTCCTCTGTCTCCATCGGGCCGGCGAGGTCGCGCGCGATGCGCGGCAAATCCGGCAACTCCATCGTCCCCTCGACGAGGCTGTGACTGGCGAGAATCTGCTCAAGCAGCGTCGAGCCGGCCCGCGGCAGCCCGACGATGAAAATCGGATCGCGCGCCTGTGAGCCAGCGCCGGCGCGTGCGGCGAAAAACTGTGGCGTGAACAGCAGCTTCGAGCGACGTGTGAACCGGGCGTTCGCTTCCGGGTCGTAGCCGTGCACTTTGCGGCGCAACGCGTTGCCCGCCGCGTAGTGTGCGAAAGAGTGCTCGAAGGACTGCACGTCCTCCAGCGCTTTGCCGAGCGCGAACTCAAAATGCAGGCGATCCTCGTCCGTCAGATCCGCGCGCTGCAACGCCTGCCGCATGGCCAGCACCTCGGCCTCGCTGAATCGAAACGTTTTGAGATTGGCCAAGCTCCAATAGGCCTCCCCCAGCGTCGGCTGCATCGCCAGTGCCTGACGATACGCGGCGATGCTCTGGGGGATCTTGCCGAGGGTCTTCAGCGCGTGCCCATAGCTCATCCACAACTTCGGCTGGCGTGGGTAGCGGGCCAAGACCGATTCGTAGGCACCGGCCGCATCCGCGTAGTTGCCGAGATTTGCCGCAATAGCGGCCTCGAGGCTCAGATAACGCGGATCATCGGGCGAGCGGCTGCGCAGCTGCCGGCAGTGCTCGCGCGCCTGCGCGGCCCGACCCTCGCGGTTCAGGACCATGGCGTAGTTGTGCCGAGCCGCATCAAATGCCGGCCAGAGCGCCAGACAGCGCTCCAGGAGCGCGCAGGCCTCCCGATAGCGCGTGAGACGCGCCATGGCCTCGGCGAGCATCCGCAGCGCCGCCACATCGTTCGGATGGCGGCTCAAACGGGTACGCAGCAGCGCTTCCGCCTGCGGAACGTCGTTGGCATTCAGTGCCGCTGCGGCGGTACGCAGCAGCGGATCGCGGGTGGCGCTTTTGAGGTAGCGTGCATAGGCCGCATCGGCCTCATCCGCTTGAGCGCTCGCCACCAGCAGATCGGCGAGCTCGAGCCACGCGTCGGGCATATCGGGCTGCTCGACGCATAACCGGCGTAGCACCTGAAGCGCCGCGGCGCTCTCGCCACTGCGGCGCTGCGCGATGCCGAGCAGCAGCATGGCCACGGGATGGCGCGGGTCAGCTCTGAGGATGTCGGCGGCGCGCTTGGCGGCGAGTGATGGCTCGGCATCAAGAACTGCCGATGCGTGAGCCAGCGCAGCATGCACAGATTCGGCGGCTTCGGGCGCAGCACTCATGTCTTCAAAAACACGAGCCCGTGACGCCGCGGCTCGCAGCCCTCGCCACCCGGCGAGTTGGTGCTCCACAGAAATCCGCGATTCCCGGAGTCATCGACAATGCGACACCATCTACGTAGCAATGACGTTGCTGATTGCGTTACGCCGATCCTGGCTGATCGATCGCAGGCCTCAGCAACCCATTACTGGTCGCCCCCTTGCGGCGATAGTCACACAATTGAAATGGAAAGCCAAGATGCCGGCACGGGGGCTGATCTCTGTCACACTGCGATAGTGAGACGATCGTTTGCGGGCCGCGTGGCTGCGCGGACTCCTCATAGTGCGCGCAGCGCCCGGTCCGCGGGGAATGCCCGGCTCGCGCTCGTCGGCGAACTCCTCATGCGCCCTCATGGAGTGCGCCGAGTGTTCCCCGATGACGCGGATGACTGCGACCATGGGCGATGGGTTCGCGTGAATCGAATC
Source organism: Pseudomonadota bacterium (assembly GCA_021826035.1). Next base: position 22,348 of record JAKBBE010000005.1, read on the forward strand.
CCGAGGAGCGCTCGCACCCAAGGTGCACGCCGAAGCGTTCCGTGCGCAGCGCCAGCCCGCGGCCGATGATACTGGCTTGCGATGCCGCGCCTGTCGTGCCCGAGAGGAGCATCTGATGAGATGCTCCCGAGTGAGCCGTAGTTCTCATCAGGAAGCAGCGCGCGGTGATACGGGAGTCGGCGACGGGACGGATGGTCGACGCGCCAAGGCAGTGATCCTTGGCGCGCCGTCGGTGGCCCACTTCGCACGGTGGGTCCGTTGCAGTCCAGCGCGGCGCGTGAGGTCCGGGCGCGGCGTCAAAGCCGAGCCATGCCCGGAACCCTCAAGCAGAGGTTCGGCCTCAACGATGCGCGACATTCCTGTGACCGCGGGGTCCGACCTCGGCCCCCAAATGTGCCGCCACGAATCCTCAGCGCTTCATCGCCTCGAAGAACTCGCTGTTGCACTTGGTGTCCTTGAGCTTATCGAGCAGGAACTCGATCGCGGCCAGTTCGTCCATCGGGTGCAACAATTTGCGCAGAATCCACATCTTGGCGAGTTCACCCGGATCGGTGATCAACTCTTCCTTGCGCGTACCCGAGCGATTGATGTTCACCGACGGGAACACCCGCTTCTCAGCGATACGCCGGTCGAGATGGATTTCGCTGTTACCGGTGCCCTTGAATTCCTCGTAGATGACGTCGTCCATCTTCGAGCCGGTGTCGATCAGCGCCGTGGCGAGAATGGTGAGGCTACCGCCTTCCTCGATGTTGCGCGCGGCGCCGAAGAAGCGCTTCGGGCGCTGCAGCGCATTGGCATCCACACCGCCGGTGAGCACCTTGCCGGAAGACGGCACCACGGTGTTGTAGGCGCGGGCCAGACGGGTGATCGAATCGAGCAGGATCACCACGTCCTTCTTGTGCTCGACCAGACGCTTGGCCTTCTCGATGACCATCTCGGCGACCTGCACGTGGCGGGCGGCCGGCTCATCGAACGTGCTGGAGACCACCTCGCCCTTGACGGTGCGCTGCATCTCGGTCACTTCCTCCGGCCGCTCATCGATGAGCAGCACGATCAGGTAGATCTCGGGATGATTGGCGGTGAGGGAGGTGGCGATGTTCTGCAGCAGAACCGTCTTGCCCGCCTTCGGCGGGGAGACGATCAGGCCGCGCTGTCCCTTGCCGATCGGCGCCACCAGGTCGATGGTGCGGGCGGTGAGATCCTCGGTCGAACCATTGCCGCGCTCAAGCTTCAGGCGGTTGGTCGGGTGTAGCGGCGTGAGGTTCTCGAACAGTACCTTGTTGCGCGAGCTCTCGGGCGAGTCGAAATTGATCTCGCCCACCTTCAACAGCGCGAAGTAACGCTCGCCGTCTTTCGGCGGGCGGATCAGTCCGGAGATCGTATCGCCGGTACGCAGGTTGAAGCGGCGGATCTGGCTAGGGCTGATGTAGATATCGTCGGGGCCGGCGAGGTAGGAGCCGTCCGAGGAGCGCAGGAAGCCGAAGCCGTCCTGCAGGATCTCGAGCACGCCATCACCGTAGATGTTCTCGCCGTTGCGCGCGTGCGCCTTGAGGATCGAGAAGATGATGTCCTGCTTGCGCGAGCGGGCGAGGCTCTCGAGTCCCATCGACTCGGCCACTTTCACCAGCTCGTAGATGGGCTTGGCCTTCAGGGCCGTGAGGCTCATCGAGTTGCGCGACTGTGCGAGCTCCGCGGGACTGATGATCTCCGACTCGTCGCCCTCGAAGACCTCTTCGTGCAGGTCATCCGGGCGGCCGCCGGTGTTGCCGTTGGCGCGATTGCCGTCACGTTCACGATTGCCGTGCCGTTGACCCTTGTTGGACCGGTTACGGCCCTGATTGCCGAGGTAGCCTCTCACAGATTACTTTCCAGAAATGCAGAGAGTTGGGATTTGGACACGGCGCCGACCTTCTGGGCCTCGACCGTGCCGTTCTTGAACAGAATCAGCGTCGGGATGCCGCGGATGCCGTACTTCGGAGGCGTCTGCGGATTCTCATCGATGTTGATCTTGGCGATCTTGACGCGGTCCTGATACTCGCCGGCGATCTCATCGAGAATCGGCGCGATCATCTTGCACGGACCGCACCACTCGGCCCAGAAATCAAGCAGCACGGGCTTGTCGGACTGCAGGACGTCCTGCGAAAAAGTGGCATCTGTGGTGTGGACGATGTGCGGGTTGCTCACGCGGTTCAACCTCCGTCGAAGGCAGTTTTTTGTCGGGAATTAGCGAAGGGCTATCGAGGCCGGGGGGGCGGGCTGGAAGCGGCCCTGCCGGAAATACCCGTCAAACGGTTACACTAACTCGTGAAATAATGAGGTATCGAGCTTGAATCAATTAGGATGCGGCCTGCGTGAAGCGCCCCCTGGGGCCGGCAGGCACGGACCGGATGGTCCGCTTGCTGGTGCGCTTTTTAGCGCGTCCAGAGCGCTTTTGCAAGGCCCAACCAGACCTCCATTCGACACTGTGACTCAGAGCCGGAATGAGCCGCCGACACGCCCCAAACGGCGCGCGGCCCGGGCGTCATGACAGCCAAAACGTCCGCAAACCCCCAGCTCAACGCTGATTCTGATCGCCCAATGGCCGGCAGATCCGGGCAGGTCATCGCCGATTCCGCTGGTGCTGCGCATCGGTCCGCGAACGAACCGGTCCGGCTGTCCGCACGGGTGCGTCAGCAGGTACCATGGGCGCGATAATCGATAAGCACATATTACCACAACCGCATGAGCGGCGCCTGTTTTGGACCAGAATGGCCCGCGCGGCGCACGCCGGAGACTCGATGAACGACCCTCTTGATCATGCCGTGACCTTCGCAGGTCTCGGCCTCACCGCCCCGGTTCTCGCGGGCATTCGCGACGCAGGCTTCGCCAGCTGCACCCCCATCCAGGCCCAGACGCTGCCCATCGCGATCGCCGGCCGGGACGTGGCCGGACAGGCTCAAACCGGCACCGGCAAGACCGCCGCGTTTCTCGTGGCGCTCTACAACACGCTGCTCACGCGTGCCGCCCCCCCGGGCCGCACCGCAACCTCGGTCCGCGCACTCATCGTCGCACCGACACGCGAGCTCGCGGTGCAGATCCATCACGACGCCGAGACGCTCGGCCGCCATACGGGACTGAAACATGCGGTCGTCTACGGTGGCATCGACTACGAGAAGCAGCGGCGCGCGCTGGAGGAAGGCATCGACGTGCTGGTCGGCACACCAGGGCGCCTGATCGACTACTACAAGCAGCACGTGTTCGACCTGAAGCATGCTCAGGCGGTGGTGCTCGATGAGGCCGACCGTATGTTCGATCTCGGCTTCATCGCCGACATCCGTTACCTGCTGCGCCGGCTGCCGCCGCCGGAGCGGCGTCAGTCGATGCTGTTTTCCGCGACCCTCTCCTACCGGGTGCTCGAGCTGGCCTATGAGCACATGAACAACCCCGAGCTGGTGCGGATCGAGCCGGACAAGAAGACGGTCGATCGCATCCGCCAAATCATGTACTACCCCTCCATGGAGGAAAAAATCCCGCTGCTGATCGGCCTGCTGCGCCAGAGCGAGGCGCATCGAACCATGATTTTCGTCAATACCAAGCGCATGGCGGAGCGTCTTGAGGCAGTGCTGCATGCCAACGGCATTCAGGCCCAGGCACTCTCCGGTGATGTGCCGCAGGCGAAGCGGCTGCGCTTTCTGCGTGACTTCCACGACGGCGAGCTCGCAGTGCTGATCGCCACTGACGTCGCCTCGCGTGGTCTGCACATTCCGGAAGTCAGCCACGTCTTCAATTTCGATCTGCCGCAGGATGCAGCCGATTACGTGCACCGTATCGGCCGCACCGCCCGTGCCGGAGCCGACGGCGATGCCATCAGCTTCGCCTGCGAGGAGTACGCGGTCGGACTGCCGGACATCGAGCACTACATCGGCCACAAGATTCCATCGGCGCCGATCGAACTGCCGATGCTCGCCACTGACCTAGCCCTGCCCGAGGCGCTGCCTGAGCATCGGCGCGGTCCGCGTCGCGGCGGCCCGCACCCAGGACGCCGGCCGCGACCCGGTGGGGGTGGGGGTGCGGGTGGTGGCGGTCGGCGCGGGCACGGCAAGCCGCACCGGCCCGGCTAGCGCCGTCTGCGGCGGCGCGCGCTATGATACGAAGTCGTAGCGAGACACGATACGGCGGGGGCGCAGGGCGCCGGTCCCGCCGCCGCGGCGGACACGGAGCGCGATGACCGACACCGAAGACAACATCGATCGCGAGCTGTTCCGCAACATGGAGAAATTGCGGCAGCTGCGCATCGCGCATCGCGACCTCGACGAGGTGATTTGCCGGCTGTCGCTCGACCTGCACATCGATGAGCTGCAGCTGAAGCGGCTGAAGAAGCGCAAACTGGCGCTGAAAGATCAGATCACCCGCCTGGAAAGCGAGCTCATTCCCGACCTCAATGCCTAGCGCACCGGGGGCGCACGGGGCAGTCAGTCGGCCGCGGCGGCCGACTGCATCAGCGCCCAGAGCGCCTCGACGTGCCGGTGTTCGGTCGTCTCGACGCCGAACGACACTCGCACCATCCATCGACCGTCGAGCATCGCGGGGGTGAGATACGCCTGACCCGATTCGTTGATGCGCCGCGCCCATGCGAGCGTGTGCCGGTCGAGCGCATCGCCGTCGAGTCCCGGCGGCTCATGCCGCACGCACACCGTCTGCAGCGGCACCGGCGCCAGACGCCGCCAGTGCGCGGCGGCGTCGATGTGCTCGGCGAGCCAGCGCGCGTGGGCCAGATCGCGCCTCAGCCGCGTCTGCAGCCCATTCACGCCCTGCTCGCGGATCAAAAACCACAGCTTCAGCGCGCGGAACCGCCGCCCGAGCGGAATGCCCCAATCGCGCAGGTTGCGCACCGTCTCGTCCGCCGCGGTGCGCAGATAGCTCGGGCTCGTGGACATCACCCGGATCAGGTGCTGCGGATCGCGCACGTAGTAGAGCGAGCAGTCGAACGACGCACCGAGCCACTTGTGCGCATTCACCACAAGGGAGTCAGCACCCTCGACGCCCTCCCACAGCGCCCGACACTCCGGCAGGATCATGGCCGCGCCGGCCAGGGCCGCATCGACGTGCAGCCACACTCCGTGAGCGCCTGCCATCGCAGCGATCGGGGCGAGCGGATCGATCGCCGTGACGGCCGTCGATCCCACCGTGGCGACGATGGCACAGGGACGCAATCCGCGGCGCAGATCCGCCTCGATGGTCTCGTGCAGCGCCTGCGGCTGCATCCGAAATGCGTCATCGACGGGGATCACACGCAAATTCTCCCGCCCGAAGCCCGCCAGCAGAGCCGCCTTCTCGACAGAGCTGTGACTCTGGCTCGACATGTACACCGTGAGCGGCTCGGCGCATCCCTGCAGTCCGCCGCGTGCGGCGGCGAAGTTCGTGGCGCGCTCGCGGGCGCACAGCAGCGCCACCAGCGTCGCCGTCGAGGCCGTATCCTGGATCGCGCCGCTCCAGTGCCTCGAGAGGCCCATCATCTGGCGCAGCCAATCGGTGGTGAGATCCTCCAATTCAGTGAGCGCCGGACTCGCCTGCCAGTTCAGGCCGAGCTGTGCCAAGCCGGTGCTGGCCAGGTCCCCGAGCACCGCCGCGAGCGAGCTGTTGGACGGGAAATAGGCGAAGAAACGCGGATCCTGCCAGTGGGTACAGCCCGGCAGAATGATGTTGGACAGATCGGCGAGCACGTCTTCCAGGGGCTGCGCATCGGGCGGCGGCTCGGCCGGAAGGCGCCCGCGCACGTCTCCGGGGGCCACAGGTGCCATCACCGCACGAGCGCCTTCGGCGCACTCGCGCCGGTAATCGGCGATCCAGTCGATCAGCTGGTGCCCGAACGCACGAAACTCTTCGCAGTCCATGGTCGGGCCGCTCAGGCCGTACCGCCGACCGTCAGATTCTCGATCTTCAACGTCGGCTGGCCGACGCCGACCGGTACGCTCTGGCCTTCCTTGCCGCAGGTCCCGACGCCCTCATCGAGCTTCAGATCATTACCCACCATCGTCACGCGGGTCAGGACGTCCGGGCCGTTGCCGATCAACGTCGCCCCCTTCAGCGGAGCGCCCAATCGACCGTTCTCGATCGCGTACGCCTCGCTCGCGGAGAAGACGAACTTGCCGGATGTGATATCCACCTGGCCGCCGCCGAAATTCACCGCATAGATGCCGCGCTCGACCGACTCAATAATCTCCTGCGGATCATGGGGACCGGGTCGCATGTAGGTATTGGTCATGCGCGGCATCGTCAGATGCGCGTACGACTCGCGGCGTCCGTTGCCAGTGGGGCGCTGCCCCATGAGCCGCGCGTTGAGCCGATCCTGCATGTAGCCGCGCAGGATCCCGTCCTCGATCAATGTGGTGCATTGCGTCGGGGTGCCCTCGTCATCAATGTTGAGTGACCCGCGCCGCCGAGCCAGCGTGCCGTCATCGACCACCGTACAGCCTGCGGCCGCCACGCGCTGGCCGATTCGGTTGGCGAACGCCGAGGTGCCCTTGCGATTGAAGTCACCTTCCAATCCGTGACCGATGGCTTCGTGCAGCAGGATACCCGGCCACCCGGCGCCCAGGACGACCGTCATGGGACCGGCCGGCGCCGGCACGGCATCGAGGTTCACCAATGCCTGGCGGGCCGCTTCGCGCGCCAGGCGCAGCGGTGCATCGTCGGCGACCAGCTCGGCCAGCGAGTACCGCCCGCCGGCGCCACTGTAACCACGCTCGCGCCGGCCGTCTTGCTCGACGAGCACCGAGACGTTGAAGCGCACCAACGGACGGACGTCCGCGGCCAGTTCTCCCTCGCTGTTGGCGATCAGCACCACCTGGTGCACCGCAACCAGGCTGGCGGTCACGTGTACGACGCGCGGATCGACGCGACGCGCTTCGCGGTCGACCCGCTCGAGCCAGGCCACTTTGTCCGCATCGGGGAGCGTCGCGAGCGGATCGGCGGATAGATACAGCTGGTGACCACTGCGCTCGCTCCAGGCTGCCACCCGTCGTTCAGAGCCGTGCTCCGCGATGGCGCGCGCCGCGTGCGAGGCCTCGGTGAGCGCCGGTAGGTGGATCTCGTCCGAATACGCGAATCCGGTCTTCTCGCCGGCGAGCGCACGCACCCCCACGCCCTGGTCGATGCTCGCACTACCGTCTTTCACGATACCGTCCTCGAGCGACCAGGACTCCTGACGGGACAATTCGAAATACACGTCGGCGAAGTCCACCGAGTGTGTGAGCACCTCACCAAAAATGTTCTCAAGGCGGCCGTCGAGGCCGCTCGGACGCAGGATCAAGTCGCGAGCGAGAGTCAGCGGATCGGTACGGGTCAAATCGGTCATGGACGCCTTCCTATGGGCTCAAAGGGGTGGATCAGCCGAGCACGCGGTGCTCGAGCACCGGGAACCGCTCCCGGTCGCGCTGTTCAGCCGCAAGGTCGATGTCCGCGGTCACGAGGCCCGGACCCTGTGCTTGGCGCGCCAGCACCCGGCCCCAATGATCGGCCACGAGGCTGTCGCCGTAGGTCTCGCGCCCGTTGGCGTGCCGGCCTGACTGCCCTGCGGCGATCACCGCGCAGAGATTTTCAATCGCCCGCGCACGCAGCAGGACTTCCCAGTGCGCCTGCCCGGTAGCGGCGGTAAATGCCGCCGGCACGGCAAACAGCTGCGCGCCACGCGCGCTCAGCGTGCGGTACAGCTCCGGAAAGCGGACATCGTAGCAGACCGACAGGCCGAGCCGGCCGACGGGCGTGTCGAGTACGACCGGAGCACTGCCCGGCGCGAAATGCGCCGATTCCCGGTAGCTCTCGGCGCGGTCCGGCAGCTGTACATCGAACAGGTGGATCTTGTCGTAGCGGGCGCGCCGCTCGCCGTCAGCGTCGTACACCAGGCAAGCCGGCGCCACACGCCCGTCGACCGCGCCCGAGAGCGGTACCGTTCCGCCCACGATCCACAGGCCAAGTTCACGGGCACGGGCGGCCAGAAACGCCTGAATCGGGCCAACGCCGTCCGGTTCACTGACGCGCCGCCGATCCGCCTCGGTTCGGCCCATGAAGGCAAAATTCTCCGGCAGCACCGCGAGCCGCGCGCCGCGCTCGGCCGCCGCCTCGAGCAGTGCATGCGCCTGCTGGAGGTTGGCCTCGACCTCGGCGCCCGAGGTCATCTGGATGGCGGCCACCGTGCTCATTGCCGAAGCGTACTCCGTCCTCCGCGCAGGCGCCTTACAGCGCCACGACGTCGAACTGGTCGACGCCGTAGAGCGCCTCGACCTGCAACCGTACGGCGCGGCCAGCGGCGCTCTGCAGCGCCCCGAGCGCGGCAGACTCCGACTCCAGCAACCGGTCCACGACCGCAGGATGCGCCAGCACCAGCACATCCCCCAGGCTCTCCTGACGCTGCAGCTCACGTAAAATCTCGTGGCACACCGTCTCGGCCGTCTTGACGAAGCCGCGCCCCTCGCAGGCCGGGCAGGGTTCGCACAGCAGGTGTGAGAGGCTCTCGCGGGTGCGCTTGCGGGTCATCTCGACCAGTCCGAGCGGGGAGAGGCTGACGATGCGGCTCTGCGCACGGTCGCCGGCCAGGGAACGCTCCAGCGCCGCGAGGATCTGCCGCCGATGCGCTTCGGCATGCATATCGATGAAATCGATGATGATGATGCCGCCGAGGTTACGCAGACGCAGCTGTCGGCCGATTGCCTCGGCTGCCTCGAGGTTGGTCCGAAAGCTCGTCTCCTCGAGATTGCGGTGCCCAACGTAGCCACCGGTGTTCACGTCGATTGTGGTCATCGCCTCAGTCTGCTCGATGACCAGATGTCCGCCGGAACGTAGCATCACCCGGCGCTCGAGCGCGCGGCCGATCTCCGCCTCCACACCATGTAAATCAAAAATCGGTCGCGGTCCGCCATACAGCTCCAGGCGCGCCGCCACGCCCGGCATGAACTCGGCGGCAAACTCGCACATGCGCGCGAGGGTCTCGGCGGAATCGACCCGCACCACCCCAACGCCGCGCGAGAGCTCATCGCGCAGCAGCCGCAGCGCAAGCGGCAGATCCTCGTGCACGACCACACCGGGCGCCGAGGCCAGGGCGCGCTGGCGCACGTGCCGCCACAGTCGCTCCAGATACTCGATGTCCTCGCGCAACCCCTCGGCGGTGGCACCCTGCGCGGCGGTGCGCAGGATGAACCCGCCTCCCGCCGGGCGCAGCTCGCCGAGCAGCGTCTTCAGCCGCACGCGCTCGTCCTCCTCCTCGATCTTGGCCGATACGCCGATACCCTCGCCCTGCGGCAGGTACACCAGGTAGCGGGCCGGCAAGGTGACGAAAGTCGTCAGACGCGCCCCCTTGGTGCCGATCGGATCCTTGATCACCTGCACCAGCAGCTCATCGCCCGGGCTGAGCAGCCGGCGCACGTCGATTTCGGCGGTCGCAGCCGGCGGCGCCCGCTCGCCCGCCTCAAGCGGCGGGCTGACGATGTCATCGACGTGCAGAAACGCGGTGCGCTCGAGCCCAATGTCGAGGAAGGCCGCCTGCATGCCGGGCAACACGCGCATGACGCGGCCCTTGTACAGGTTGCTGACCAGCCGGCGCCGGCTGGTACGCTCAATGAAAATCTCCTGGACGATGCCCTCTTCGATGAGCGCGGCGCGGGTCTCGCGCGGCCCAACGTTGATCAGGATCTCCCTCAAGCGCGACTGCCTCGCCAGACGGCAATTCCGGCGGCGCGCAGCAGCTCGGCCGTCTCCGCGAGCGGCAGTCCGACCACCCCGGAGTAGCTGCCCGAGATCGACTCGATGAACACCGCGCCGTAGCCCTGGATGGCATAGCCGCCGGCTTTGTCGCGCGGCTCGCCGCTTTGCCAATAGGCTTCGCGCTCCACCAACGTCAGGTCTCGCAACCGCACCTCGGTAGCGCTGATGCGCACCTCGACACGGCGCCCGCTCGCGAGCGCCACGGCGGTGAGCACCTGATGCGCTCGTCCGCAGAGCCGGCCCAGCATCGCCAGCGCATCGGCGCGGTCGACGGGTTTGCCGAACACGACCCCGTCGAGCACCACCGCCGTATCAGCCGCCAGCACCGGCAGCGGTTCCCCGCGGGTGCGCACCGCCATGGCCTTCTCCACCGCCAGGCGTTCGACGTAATCCTGGGGAGACTCCCCAGGCAGCGCTTGCTCATCGAGATTCGCCGGCACCGCCTTGTGCGGCACACCGATCTGCCACAGCAGATCGCGCCGGCGCGGCGAGGCGGAGGCGAGGCACACGAGCGCTGGGGTGGGCTCTGAGGTCATCAATCGCGATGATACGGGTGATGGGCCAAGATGCTAAGCGCCCGGTACAGCTGCTCGGCGAGTACGACCCGCACCAGCGCATGCGGCAGGGTGAGCGCCGAGAGCGATAGCAGCAGGTCGGCGCGCGCGCGCACCTCGGGCGAAAATCCGTCCGGACCGCCGATCAGGAACGCGAGATCCTGCCCGGCGTGCATGCGTGCGGCCAGCCACTCGGCGAACGGGCGCGTCGGCATCTGCCGGCCGTGCTCATCAAGCGCGACGACGAACTCCCCCGCATGCAACGCGGCAAGCGTCTTGCGTCCCTCGGTCTCAATGGCGCGGTGCGGATCCTGGCCGGCGCTGCGTCGGCCCGGTTCGATCTGCATCAGCGTGAGCTTCAGCTGTGGACCGAGGCGGCGCACATAGTCCTCGTATCCCTGGCTCACCCAAGCCGGCGGACGGGTTCCGACGGCGATCAGCCGCACGCGCATGGCGGGCGCTCTTGGGGGGCCGCTAGGGATGGCTGGCCGTGTGTGCAGGGGCCTCAGCCGCCGGACCGGCTTCCCAGAGCCGCTCCAGCGCATAGAACTCGCGCACCCGCGGCAGCATCACGTGCACGACAATATCCTGCAGGTCCACCAGGACCCATTCGCCCTCGCGCTCGCCCTCCATGCCGAGCGGACGCAGGCCGTTCGCCTTGGCCTGAGTGACGACGTGCTCGGCGAGCGATCGGACGTGCCGGTCGGAGGTGCCGGAGACGATCACGAGCGTGTCGGCGACGTCGGTCAGGCCGCGCACGTCGATCACCTTGAGGTTGACGGCCTTCATGTCTTCAAGCGCGCTGAGCACGACGCGCAGCAGCGCTGCGGCGCCCTTAGCACGTGCGCGTGATCGGGGTATCTTGCTGCGGCGCGCGGGAGTTCGGGTGGTCATGTTTGCGGAGAATAGCACTGGGTGTCGAGCAGAAGACGGCGCACCTCATCGGGCACGAGATAGCGCGGATCGCGTCCGGCGAGTATCAGCTGGCGCAGTTCGGTCGAGGAAATCTCCAGCTGCGTCACGGCGTGGATGTAGACCTTGCCGGCGGGTCGCTCATGCAAGTCGCGGATCGAGCCGGTGCCGTGATCGACCATGACCTCCCCGAGCGGGCCTTGGGTCGGCGCCTTCCAACCTGGACGGTGGGCCACCACGACGTGCGCCAGCGCGAGCAGCTCCCGCCAGCGGTGCCAGTGAGGCAGTCCGAGAAACGCGTCCATCCCGAGCAGCAGGCACAGCGAGCGGTGCGGATGCTCGGCGCGCAACTCCGCCAGAGTATCCACCGAGTACGACACGCCGCTGCGGCGCATCTCGCGGTCATCGACGGTGAAGGCCGGCTCGCCGGCGACCGCCGCACGCACCATGCGCAGCCGCAGTTCGGCATTGGCGATGGTCTGCTCACGATGCGGCGGATTGCCGGTGGGCAAGAAGCGCACCTCGGTGAGCCGCAGCAGCTGGCGCAGCTCGAACGCGGTGCGCAGGTGCCCGTAATGAATGGGGTCGAAGGTACCGCCGAACAGTCCGATGGGTTGCATGGCTTTTTTCGTGCACTCGGCCGTGCGCTGCGCACGGCCCTTCGGGCGCTATTTGAACATGGAACGCGGGGCCGGCACTGCCGGCCGCGCACACAGGTCGGTGGCGAGCAGCGCCATCTCGTCCCAGGGATCCCCGCGCAGCCGTCCCTTGATCATGCGGTCGGCGCGCGCAGCGCGCACGATCAGGGCACGCAGTGAGAGCCGCCCGGCGCGGCGGACCGCAGCATCGAGTCCGGCACTGGGCCGCTGCCAGCTGCGCCCGCCGCCGCCCGGGCGGATCAGCGCCCCGGACAGATCCCGCAGTGCCTTGGTCAACGCCCAGAGCACCAGTGTCGGCTCGGTGCCCTCGGCGCGCAGTCCGGCCAGCACGCGCAGCGAACGGCCCGGGTCTCCGGCGAGCGCCGCCTCGGACAGCCGGAACACATCGAACCGGGCACTGTCGGCGAGCGCCTCGAGCGCCCCGGCACCACCCGCACCGGCCCCGAGCAGCTGGAGCTTCTGCAGCTCCTGATGTGCGGCGAGGAGATTGCCTTCGGTACGCGCGGCGAGCAGTTCGAGCGCCTGTGCATCGAGCGAGAGCCCGAGCCGCCGGCTGCGCGTGCGCAGCCAGGCGATGAACTTGCCCGGCTCCACCGGCCAGACCGGCACCCACGCGCCGTGCTGCTCGGCCGCCTGAACCCACTTGGCCGCCTGCGCGTCGCGGTCGAGCCGTGGTGCGAGAATCAGCAGCACGGTGTCAGGATCGGCTCGCTCAAGCAGCGTCGTCAGCACCGTCCCGCCGGCCACACCCGGGCGCGCACTCGTCAGCCGCACCTCGAGCACCCGGCGCGAGCCGAACAGCGACAGCGTGCCCGCCGAGGCGCGTACCGCCTCCCAGTCCGCGGCCCGCTCAATGAAATGCACCTCACGTTCGGTGTAACCCGCGGCGCGCGCGCTTGCGCGCACCGCATCGGCGGCCTCCGCGGCGAGCAGCGGCTCGTCGCCGGAGATCAGGTACGCCAGCAGCACCTTTTGCGCAAGGTGAGCCTCGAGGCTGTCAGAGGTGAGTTTCAAGCGAGAGCGTTGCGGACGGCAGGAGCTTAGGATTATAACCGCGGCACAGCCAGCGCAGCCGGGCAATCTTGGGCCAGCCCGCACCAATCTGCTACGCTGAAAAGCACCATGACGAGTGCTCAACGACCTGCCGGCGCGCGCCGCCGGCTGTATCCGCCCCTGAAGGCCTACCGCACGGGCCGACTGCGTGTCTCGGACCTGCACGAGATTTACTTCGAGGAAAGCGGCAACCCTCAGGGCACACCGGCCGTGTTCCTGCACGGCGGCCCTGGTGGGGGCACCGACCCGAAGATGCGCCGCTTCTTCGATCCGGCACACTATCGCATCGTGCTGTTCGATCAGCGCGGCTGCGGCAAGAGTCGGCCACACGCTGAGCTGCGTGAGAACACCACCTGGGATCTGGTCGCAGATATCGAGCGGCTGCGCGAGCACCTCAGCGTCGAGCGCTGGCTGGTATTCGGCGGCTCATGGGGCTCGACGCTGGCGCTCGCCTATGCGCAGACGCACCCGGCGCGGGTGACAGCACTGGTGCTGCGCGGCATTTTCCTGTTACGGCGCTGGGAACTGGAATGGTTCTATCAGAACAGCGGCGGTGCCGCGGCGCTGTTCCCGGACCTGTGGGAACGGTACCTGCAGCCGATCCCGCCGGCCGAGCGCTCCGACCTGATGCGCGCCTATTACGCCCGCCTCACCAGCGAGGATCCGGCCGTGCGCTCCGGCGCCGCGCAAGCCTGGTCCGGCTGGGAGGGCGCCACGAGTTACCTGCGCACCTCGGAACAGTACGTCGCGAAATTCACCGCAGGCGCCTATGCCGAGGCCTTCGCCCGCATCGAGTGCCACTACTTCGTCCACGGCGGATTCTTCCGCAGCGATGCGCAGCTGCTTGAGGACGTTGACCGGATCCGGCACATCCCGGCGGTGATCGTCCAGGGCCGCTATGACGTGGTCTGTCCAATGCGCAGCGCCTGGGACCTGCACCGGGCCTGGCCGGAGGCGGACCTGCGCATCGTGCCGGATGCCGGTCACTCCGCGTTCGAGCGCGGCAACCTGCACGAACTGGTCAGCGCCACCGACCGGTTCCGATGAGCGGACGGGTGCGGCGGCGAGTGCGGTAGGATTCTCCCATGAGTCTCACCCTCGCACAGCGCGCCCGGCGGTTTGGCGCCCACCTGCGCGCGCATGGGCGCGCACCGCATGCGCGGGCGCTCGGCGCGGCGGCCGCGCTGCTCGGCGCAGTCCTTGGCGCGACCACGCCGGCCCACGCCGGCACCGACGTGAACGTGCTTTACGCCGGCTCGCTGGTCAATCTCATGGAGCAGGCGATCGGTCCGGCCTTCGATCGGGCGAGCGGGGATCGCTTCCGCGGCTATGCCGGCGGCTCGAAGCTGCTGGCCAACGAGATCGCCGCCCGGCTGCGTCGCGCCGATGTGTTCATCAGCGCCGCACCGACGATCAACGCGCGCCTGATGGGCCGGCGTAACGGCCGCTGGATTGGCGCCTACCTCACCTTCGCCCGCTCACCGCTGGTGATCGGCTACAACCCGCAGAGCCGGTTCGCGCCGCTGTGGCGCTCACGGCCCTGGTATCAGGTGCTGCAGGAGCCGGGCCTGCGCCTGGGGCGCACCGACCCGAAACTCGACCCTAAAGGGGTACTCACGGTGCGCCTGCTGCGCCGCGCGGCGATTCGTTACCACCTGCCGGGCCTTGCGCACCGTGTGCTCGGAGGGGCGGAGAATCCTGCCCAGGTGCTGCCCGAAGAAACGCTGCTCGGGCGGCTGCAGTCCGGCCAGCTCGATGCGGGGTTCTTCTACTCGACCGAGACCGCCGCGGCCGGGATTCCCGCCGTCCGACTGCCGCCTTCGCTCACCCCCCAGGCCTTGTATACCGTCGCGCTGGTGCGGGATGCCCCGCATCGGCGCGCCGGCATCGCGTTCATCACGTTTCTGCTCGGCCCGGTCGGCCGCAAGCTGATGCGTACCCATGGCCTGAAGGTATTTGCGCCCGTCGCGAGCGGCGATGAGCGTACGCTGCCGGGTCCGCTGCGCCGCCTCCTGCACGGCAGCGCGGCCCGATGACCCGGATGCGCCCGGACAGGGGCGCCCGCAGACCGGCATGTCCGCCCGCCTAGGCGCGTCCCGTGCCGCGGTCGCTCGCCTCACCCCTGCCCTGGCTCGCCGCACTGCTGGCGTTGTATCTGCTCGCGCCGCTGCTCGCCGGCGTGCAAGCGGCGGCCGCGACCCATTGGAGCAGCGTCAACTACGGCGCACTGGCGCACGCCTGCGTGGTGTCCCTCGCCAGCGCGAGCGCCGCGACGGCACTGACGGCGCTGTGCGGCATCCCGCTCGGCTGGCTGCTGGCGCGGGTCCACGGGCGTGCCATGAGCGTGCTCGGCCTGCTCGTGCAGCTGCCGCTCGCGCTACCGCCGCTCGCCAGCGGCGTGCTGCTGCTGTTCCTGCTCGGCTACCACGGCCCCCTCGGGCGACTCGCCCACGGCGGACTCACGGACTCCTTCGTGGGCATCGTGCTCGCCGAAACCTTCGTCTCCGCGCCGTTCGTCATCATCGCGGCGCGCTCGGCATTTGCCGCCATGGACCCGGCGATCGAGGATGTCGCCGCAACGCTCGGCCGCGGCCGGCTAGCGGTGTTCCTGCGTGCGACGTTGCCGACGGCACGCCCCGCGCTGCTCGCCGGTCTGCTGCTCGCTTGGCTGCGTGCCTTTGGGGAATTCGGGGCCACGGTGATGGTCGCCTACCATCCCTATTCGCTGCCGGTGTACACCTACGTGGCATTCGGCGAGCAAGGTCTGCCGGCGATGCTGCCGGTGCTGCTGCCGGCGCTGGTCCTGGCGTTCGCGGTGATGGTGCTGAGCAGCCTGGCCGGCACTCGTCGCTCAGTACGCGCGCCGGTGGCATCCACACCCCGCCGCCCGGCACGCATCGTGGCGCGAACAGAACCCGAGCCGCCCGCGCCGGGTGGCCTGTCATTCGCATTCGAGAAACATCTGCATGACTTCGCGCTGGCCGTGCACTGGCACAGCACGGCGCGCCGGCTCGCGATCCTCGGACCGTCAGGCTCCGGTAAATCACTCACGCTGAAACTGATCGCCGGCCTGGAACGCTGTGCGCGCGGCAGCGTGCACATCGGGGCCCGCGAGGTGAGCACTTTGCCGCCCGAGGCGCGGCGCATCGGTTACGTGCCGCAGAGTTATGCGTTGTTCCCGCACCTCGATGTGCGCGGTCAGCTGTCGTTCCCGGCCGCCGCCGACCCGGCGCTCGCAGCGCGCTGGCTGGAGCGGCTCGGCCTCGGAGCGCTCGGACATCGCCGACCGTCGCAGCTTTCCCTCGGTCAGCAGCAGCGCGTCGCGCTCGCCCGAGCGCTGGTGCGTCCGACCGACCTGCTGCTGCTCGATGAGCCGTTCTCCGCACTGGATGCGCCCCTGCGTGCTGCGCTACGGCGCGAGCTGCGCACGCTGCAGACGGAGCTCCCGGTGGTGACGCTGCTCGTGACCCACGATCCGGGCGAAGCGCTGCTGCTGGCCGATGACATCTTGGTGCTGGCCGAGGGTCGACCGCTGCAGAGCGGTCCGGCCGCCACGGTGCTGCGCCGACCGGTCAATGAGCTCGCCGCCCGCCTGCTCGGGGCGGAGGACGTCAACATCGCCCTCAGTACCGGATCACACGAGCTCGACCTCGGCGGCGCCACGACACTGGTGATCCCCGGCACGCCCCTGCCGGCCGGCAGGGTCGGCTGGAGCGTGCCGGCCGACCGCATCTGGCTGCACGCCGGCGGGCGCTACCGCGGCATCATCGAGCGCCGCACTGACGATCCGCTGCCGCGTGCCCTGATCCGCTTTGGCGATGCGTTGATGGGTGCGGCGTGCGCCGCTGATGTCCCGGCGGGGCAACCCTGCCGGTTCGATCTGGACAGCGAGCGCATCCAGGTCTGGCCGCTCGACTAACACTTGCAACGACCGACGCCGGAGCACCTCTCTCGGCCGCTCGCGCATTGTGAGGTCGCGCGACGCGGCGTATCATCGGGGGCGCTCGAGGAAAAGAACGATCGGTCCGCCGGATCAACGGTCGTCCGGGCGGCACCGGCGCCTCAACGAAAACAGAGCGTCCGCTCTACGGGGGACAGCATGGGCATCATCACCTGGTTAGTCGCTGGTCTGATCGCCGGCTGGGGCGCCGGCAAAGTCATGAAAGGCGGCGGCTACGGAGTCCTGATGGACATCGTGCTCGGCATCCTCGGTGGCTTGCTCGGCGGATGGCTGTTCGGCGTGCTCGGCATCTGGCATGGCGGCAGCCTGATCGGCTCGATCATCGTCGCGTTCATCGGCGCGGTCATTCTGGTCTGGATCACTCGGCTGTTGAAAAAGGCCTGAGCGGACCGGGACGCGCAAAAGTGCGCGTGCGGGACAGTCCGCGATGTTTGCCAGCACATGGCAGTGCGATCGTTCGTGCCCGGCGATCTGCCGCCTGGCCATGCGTATTCTGCCGGACCTTGCGCTCACCGTGCTCACAGGAGGGGAACTGCGCGAGGCCCGTAACGCTCACGGCGCTGCTGCGTCGGCATGAATCGGACGCTCCCCGCTGCGCTTCGCCATCATCGATGAGCGCCTGACGGTCTGTTCGGGAGGATCGGCGTGGCTCGGACTGCCGCGCACTCGTGTGCGGCCGCGCGCGTACGCTTAAGGGGGGCAGCGGCGCGCCCGGGAATTTCAAGAGAGACGCGCGGCTTGGCGGCAGCCCCGTTGACGTCGCATGAAGCCGGGGCATTCCGGGGCCGACGCGGCAAGGGCTGGCACCGGCGCTGAGCGACAGGGCACGGCCTGAAGCGCCGCCGTCGTGGCCGCGGCGCTTGACGATCACAGGGGATGCGGCTGCAATGCGCCACGCCCTACGACCCGGAGACGCCTACACCGTGAACGCCCAAGCGATCGAACAGATCGAGATCAAGATCGCCTTCCTGGAGCGGGCAAACGCAGAACTCAGCGACGTCGTCTTCCGCCAGCACCGTGATATCGAGGCGCTGCGCGAGCAGATCGGGATGCTGGCGTCACGGCTGCAGACCGCCGAGTCTGACGTCACGCCACGCACGGCGGCAGAGGAACGCCCGCCGCACTACTGAGCGGCACGGCCGGCCGGTCAGCCGCGGCAACGCCCGGCAGGGCGGTCCGATGCGTCGGTCAGTGCGTGGCGGCGCAGCCACGCCCGAGCATCCTCCGCGTCGCGCTCGAACCAGGCCCGAGCGCTGCCCAGACGGAAGCTGTAGCCCCACGCGTCCATGTCCGCAAACATCCGTTCGCGCCCGACACCTGCCAGCGCATCCGCCAGCAGCACCTGCAGATAGCACACGGCAGACTCTTCCGCATCGTCGCCGCCCGCGTTGGTGTCGAGCGTCGTGCGACGTTCTGAGTCCATGCAGATGAAATGACACGCCTCGTGCAGGATGGAGTGCAGGGGCGTGTCGGCGCGGGCATAGAGCCGTGAGCCGCGCAGCCCCGCCTCACACTCACCCCAATAGGATCCCGGAATCGGCGCATCGGCGGCCAACGGTTCGAGCGTCATCCCGTAAACCCCCAGCAGGGCCGCAACGCGGGCCGGCCCGATGACGCCGAGCCTCAGTACCTCGCCCGTCACAGTTTGGCGAGTCGGCGCATGACCATGTCGGCGAGCTCCCGCCCCATCGCCCCGGTGAGAATCGCCTGCTCATGCTCGGTGGCGAGCAGCAGGTTCTCGCTGAACGTGTAGGAGCGTGAGGTACGCACGATCTGGTTCGCGAGCAGCGTCTTACCACCGGCGGTGACCGAAAATTGCACCGTGTAGTCGACCTCGTACTCGGTCGGCCGGTTGGTGGCCGATACCGACAGCACCCGCTTCACCCGGGCCTCATGCACGACGATCACCGCCGAGGCATGCGCGCGTCCGCGAACCGGATGCGCTCCGGAAATCAGCAGGTCGCGGCGCAGGCTGTGCACAAAGTCGCTCTGCTGGTCGGATGCCTGGATGTAGGGCCTGCGCATCACGGCCGGCAGCACGGTGCGACCTTCCAGATGAAAGCCGCAGCCGGCCAACAGCAGCGCCGCGAACGCGGCACAGGCGGGAGCGAAGCGGCGCAGCAAAACGGCTCTCACGTCAGCTCAAACCACGATGTTGATGAGTTTGCCGGGCACGACGATCACCTTGCGGATCGCCTGGCCGGCGACGAACCGGTTGACCTGCTCATCAGCGAGCGCCGCCTCGCGCACCAGCGCCTCATCGGCGCCGGCGGACACCTGGATGCGCCCACGCAGCTTGCCGTTGACCTGCACCACGAGTTCGACCGTGTCCTGCAGCAGCGCGGCGGCGTCGAGTTCAGGCCAAGGTTCATCGACCACGGCGCGCTCGTGCCCGAGCGCCTGCCACAGCGCGTGGCTGAGGTGCGGCACGATCGGGGCGAGCACCAGGGTGATGATCTCGAGCGCCTCGTGCCGGACTGCGCGCCCGCCCGGCGTCGCATCCTCGAAGCGCGTCACCGCATTCAGCAGCTCCATGCAGGCGGCGATCGCCGTGTTGAAATTGCGCCGACGGCCGATGTCATCTGTCGCCTTGGCGAGTCCCTGGTGCGTTGCGCGCCGCAACGCACGCTGCGCCGAGCTCAGGCTCGCTGCGTCAAGCGGCGGCGGCACACCCGCGCTGAGGTGCTCGTAGACCGCGCTCCAGACGCGACGCAGGAACCGCGAGGCGCCCTGCACGCCCTCGTCCGACCACTCGAGGGTCTGCTCCGGAGGGGCCGCGAACATGGTGAACAACCGCGCGGTGTCGGCCCCGAAGCGGGCCACCAGCCCCTCCGGATCGACGCCGTTGTTCTCGGACTTGGACATCTTGCCAAGACCGCCGTACTCGACCCGCACGACCTGTCCGTCCGGACCCGTCGCCTCGAAAATCTCAGTTCCGTCCACGGCGTGCCGGGCGCGCACGTCGGCCGGATTGTAGTAGCGGCGGCGACCATCGTCCGCCACGTTCGAGTAGATGTGATTGAGCACCATGCCCTGGGTGAGCAGGTTGGTGAACGGTTCATCACAGTGCACCAGCCCGAGATCGCGCATGACTTTGGTCCAGAAGCGCGAGTACAGCAGGTGCAGGATGGCGTGCTCGATGCCGCCGATGTACTGATCGGCCGGCAGCCAGTAATCACTGCGCACATCGACCATGGCCTGGTCCTGATCGGGGCACGCGTAGCGCAGGTAGTACCAGGACGAGTCGACGAACGTGTCCATGGTGTCGGTTTCGCGGCGCGCGGTGCGCCCGCAGCGCGGACATTCGCAGCGGTAGAACGCGGCGGATTTCGCCAGCGGGTTGCCGCTGCCGTCCGGCACCAGGTCCTCCGGCAGCCGCACCGGCAACTGCTCATCGGGCACCGGCACCTCACCGCAGTGCTCGCAGTGGATGAGCGGAATCGGGCAGCCCCAGTAGCGCTGGCGCGAGATGCCCCAGTCGCGCAACCGGTACTGCACGCGCTTGCGCCCAAGACCGCGTTGTTCGAGCTGCGCGGCGAATGCGTCGACCGCCGCCTGGAACTGCAATCCGGAGAACTCACCGGAGTTCACGGTGATGCCGCGTTCGCCGTAGGCGCTCTGCCATGGCGCCTCGATGTGCTCGTAGGCTGCGCTCGCCGAGCGAATGACCATGGCGATCTCGATACCGTTGCGACTGGCGAATTCGAAATCGCGCTCATCGTGGGCCGGAACGCCCATCACCGCGCCCTCGCCGTAGCTCATCAACACGTAATTGGCGACCCAGATCTCGATCGGCTGGCCGGTGAACGGATGCAGCACGTGCAGTCCGGTGCGCATGCCCTTCTTTTCCTGGGTGGCAACGTCGGCCTCCATGACGCTACCGCGGCGACATTCCTCGATGAATGCGGCGAGCTCGGCATTGCCGGCGCCAGCGGCCAGCGCCACCGGATGTTCGGCGGCCACCGCCATGAACGTCACGCCGTAGAGCGTGTCGAGGCGCGTGGTAAAGACCTTCAGAGTCCCCTCGGCACCGAGCGCCGCGCGCGTATCGGGCGCATACGGGAACGCGACCTCGCAGCCCTCGCTGCGGCCGATCCAATTCGACTGCATCAGCTTGACGCGCTCTGGCCAGCCCGGCAGCTGCTCGAGGCTCCCGAGCAGCTCCTCGGCATAGCGCGTAATGTTGAGGTAGTACATCGGGATCTCGCGCTTCTCGATCAGCGCTGCGGTGCGCCAGCCGCGCCCCTCGATCACCTGTTCGTTGGCGAGCACCGTCTGGTCGACCGGATCCCAGTTGACCACCCCGGTTCGACGGTACGCGATGCCCTTCTCGAGCATGCGCAGGAACAGCCACTGATTCCAGCGGTAATAGCTCGGATCGCAGGTCGCAAGCTCTCGGCTCCAGTCGATGCCGAAGCCGAGCGATTTGAGCTGGCGGCGCATGTACTCGATGTTCTGGCGCGTCCAGCGGGCTGGCGGCACACCGTTGCCCATCGCGGCGTTCTCCGCCGGCAGCCCGAACGCATCCCAGCCCATCGGTTGCAACACGTTGCGCCCCTGCATGCGCATGTAGCGGGCGAGCACGTCGCCGATGGTGTAGTTGCGCACATGGCCCATGTGCAACCGGCCCGACGGATAGGGAAACATCGACAGGCAGTAAAACTTATCCCGCCCGGGCAGTTCACGGGCCCGGAATGTGCCGTTCGCTTCCCAATACTGCTGCGCGGCGCGCTCAACGGCCGCCGGATCGTAGGTCTGTTCCATCGGACAATAGCCTGAGTAATCTCTGAATTCAGCGGAGGTGGATGCCCTAAATGCGCCTCGCGGCGCCTCACGACCGAGGCATTGTACGGCGGCGGCCGAGCCGCCGCAGCGCGAACGCGGCGGCCACTGCGGCCCCAGCCAGGAGAACGGCCAGTCCGTTGCCGACTCGGGCGAAGGGCGTCATGCCGCTCATCGGGATGACCGCGGATTTCAGCACGACGGCGCGCATGACCGGGGCCTGCGCAATGATTTCTCCCTTCGGCCCGAGGACCCCGGAGATGCCGTCGTCGGTCGAGACGATCATATACCGCCCTTCCTCCAGGGTGCGCATACGGGCCATCTGGAACTGCTGGGCGAGCTCGGAGCTGTCGCCGAACCAGGCGTCGTCCGTGACGTTCACGAGCACATCCGCCTCGGGCAGCATGCGCAACATGTAACCGCCGTAGGCCACTTCGTAGCACACCGTCGGGCCGAGCTTCAGGCCGGCCACCGGCAGCGGTTTCTGGTCGGTACCGCCGCGGGTGAAGCTTGAGGACGGCAGGTTCATCTGCCGCAGCCAGCGACGCACGAATCGCGGCAGGGGAATGATTTCCACCAACGGCACCAGATGGTCCTTGTCGTACCAGCTGGCTTCGCGACCGAGGGCAAGGATCGAGTTGTAGTAATCGCCCGAGGAGGATTCGCGCAGCGCCCCGATCACCAGCGCCGATCCGTGTGCGCGGGCGGCCCGGTCCAGGCTGGCCACATACGGGAACAGGTTGTTCACCAGCCCCGGCAGTGCGGATTCCGGCCAGACGATCAGACGCGTGCCGAGCACCGAATCGGTCATGCGCCGGTAGCGCCGCAGAATCTGCGCGGAATGCGAGTCCTGCCACTTTTCGTGCTGGGAAATGTTGGCCTGCACGATGGCCACCGAGGTCGATGGTCCCGACGGGTGCGTCCAATCGGTGCTACGCAGAGCGACCGCGGCAAGCCACGGCACGATCAGGACCGCCGCGCCGATCAGGCGCACGCGCCATGTGCCGCGCACCAGCGCCACGAGCGCCCCGGAGCCGGCCAGCAGCACCAGGCTGATGCCGTACACCCCGGCGAGCGGCGCCAGGTGCCCAAGCACAGTAGCCGTTTGCGTGTAACCGAGTGTCAGCCACGGGAATCCCGACAGCAGCCAGCCGCGCAGCCATTCGCTGAGCAGCCAAGCGCCCGGTGCCGCGAGCAGCCAGCGCAGCGGCCCGCTGCGAAAGAAGCGCACCACCACGTACCCGGTGAGCGCATGGTAGGAAGCCATCAGGCCCATCAGCGCAAGCGTCGCCAGCAAGGCGAGCCAGACCGGGGCGTCGAGATGGATGGCGTTGTAGAGCCAGTACGTGCCGACTGCGAACAGGCCGAGCCCGAACCAGAAGCCGAGCCACGCCGCACGGCGCGCATCGGCGCGCTCCCACAGCGCCAGCAACAGCGCAGGACTCACCAGCGCGAACGGCCACCACCCCTGCGGTGCGAACGCCGTGGCGAGCATCGCTCCGGCGCACAGCGCGAGTCCGTGATGCCACAGCGGCCCCGCCGAGGAACGATCCGCCCGCCGCAATGCGGCGCGGCGGACACGGGCCGCGAACCCGATCGGCGCCACGCCGCTCAATCGGTCGACTCCGGTTCGCGCGGTGCCGCCATACCGGCCGGCAGCACGACGCGCAGGGCGTCGATGCGGCGCCGGTCGGCGCGGGTGATGCGAAATTCGAACCCCTCGATGGTCACGGCCTCGCCGCGGCGCGGCAGCCGGCCGAAGCGGCGCATGAGGAGCCCGGCGACGGTTTCGAACCCCTGCTCCTCGGGCAAGCGCGCGCCGAAGTACTCGTTGAACTCCTCGAGGCGTGTCACGCCGCGCACCAGATACTGCCGGTCGGCCTCCTTGCGGATGTTCTGGTCGTCTTCGACGTCGAACTCGTCGTCGATCTCCCCGACGATCTGCTCGATGACGTCCTCGATGGTGATTAGGCCGGCGACCCCGCCATACTCATCGACGACGATCGCCATATGCTGACGATTGCCGCGGAACTCCTTCAGCAACACATCGAGCCGCTTCGATTCCGGCACGAACACCGCCGGACGCATGTACTCGCGGATATCGAAGCGATCACGCTCCTCGTCACTGCACAGACGCAGCAGGTCCTTCGCAAGCAGAATACCGGCGATGTCGTCGCGGTCCTCATCGAGCACCGGGAATCGCGAGTGCCCCGACTCGATCACGACCGGCAGGATCCGCTTGACGGGATCGTCGCGCTGCACACAGACCATCTGCGCGCGCGGCACCATCACATCGCGCGCGTGCAGGTCGGAAACCGCGAGCACGCCCTCGATCATGGTCAGAGCATCGGCCTGGAACAGCCCCCGCTCGCGCGCCTCGCGCAACAGCGTCAGCAAATCATGGCGGTCGCGCGGCTCGGCAGCGAAGGTCCGCCACAGGCGCTTCAGCCACTGGCGGGTCTCACCCGGGGGATTCATCGGATACTCCGGTACGGATTGGCAAACCCGAGCGCACGCAGCACGCTGATCTCGCGCCGCTCCATGCGACGCGCATCGGGTTCGGATTCGTGATCGTAGCCAAGCAGGTGCAGCACTCCGTGCACCACCAGGTGCGCCCAATGCGCCCGCAGCGGCTTGCCCTGCGCCTGGGCCTCGGTACGCACCACCTGCGCACAGATGACCAGGTCACCCAGCGGCACCGCGGCCGCCTCGGCGGCGGCCGGCTGCGCGGCGGCTGGAAACGACAATACGTTGGTCGGCTGGTCCTTGCCACGGTAATGGGCGTTGAGCCTGCGACTCTCCGCGGGCCCGACCACGCGTACCGCGACTTCCCGGTTCGCACCTCGCCGCCCGAGCGCCGCGGCGGCCCAGCGGGCGAACTCCGCATTGCGGGGTGCCCAGGCACGCACGCGCCGCTGCACATCGAGGTGCACGGGACGAGATTCGATGCGCGCGACACGCGTGCGCATCAGGACGGATTCCCCTGGCGCGGGGTGCCGGCCCGGGATTCATAAGCCTGCACGATGCGCTGCACCAGCGGGTGGCGCACGACGTCGCGCGCGTCGAAGAACGTAAAGGCTACGCCGTCCACGCCGCGCAACACGTCGATGACATGGCTAAGACCGGACTGCCGCCCCGCCGGCAGGTCGGTCTGGGTGACATCGCCCGTCACCACGGCTTTGGAGCCGAAGCCAATGCGCGTCAGGAACATCTTCATCTGCTCAACGGTGGTGTTCTGCGCCTCATCGAGGATGATGAACGAGTCGTTGAGCGAGCGGCCACGCATGAAAGCGAGGGGCGCGACCTCGATCACGTTGCGCTCGATGAACCGCGACACGCGATCGAAGCCGAGCATCTCGTAGAGCGCGTCGTACATCGGCCGCAGGTAGGGATCGACCTTCTGGGTCAGATCACCGGGTAGAAACCCGAGCCGCTCGCCGGCCTCGACGGCCGGACGCACCAACACGACACGCCGGATGGTCTCGGCCTGCAGCGATTCGACGGCGCAGGCAACGGCCAGATAGGTCTTGCCGGTGCCCGCCGGACCGATGCCGAAGGTGAGGTCATGCGAGCGGATGTGCGCCAGATACTGCCGTTGATGGTGGCCGCGCGCGCGCAGCCCGCCGCGCGGCAGGCGGATGGAGGACTCCTCGTGTTCCTCACTCGGCGTGCGGCCGGACTCATGCTCGCGCAACGCCAGATGCACACGCTCGGGCGTCACCTCATCGCGCTCAGCGAGCGCGAACAGCTCGCGCAGCGTCTGCTCGGCACTGTCGGCGCGCGCCCCCAGCACCTGGAAGCTGTCACCGCGGCGTCGGATCTGCACGTCAAGACGGTTCTCAAGCAGCCGCAGGTTTTCATCGAGCGGACCACACAGATTGGCCAGGCGCGCATTGTCCGCCGGGGTCAGCGCGAACTCGCGCGGCGCGTCCGGTGTGCTCACTGACAGAGCCGTCCGCGCAGACTGTGCGCTCGGGCCGCTGTAACCGCGACGTCCGCGAACCGCCCGATGAGTTCCGGCGGACCGGCGAAGTTGATCCACCGATTGTTCTCGGTACGACCGGCAAGCTCGCGTGCATCCTTCTTCGATGGCCGTTCAACCAGTACGCGCTGCACGGTGCCGACCATGCGTTCGCTGATCTTCAGGGCCTGCGCATCGAGCTGCGCCTGCAGCCGCGCCAGCCGTTCGTGCTTGAGCGCCTCGGGCGCCTCATCCGGCAGCGAGGCCGCCGGTGTACCGGGACGGCGGCTGTAGAGAAAGCTGAAGGACTGGTCGAAACCGGCATCGCGCACCAGCGCGAGCGTCGCCTCGAAGTCACGTTCGGTTTCCCCCGGAAAACCGACGATGATGTCCGAGGAGATGCAGATGTCGGGTCGCACCGCGCGCAGCTTGCGCACCTTGTCCTTGAATTCCAGCGTGGTGTAACCGCGCTTCATCAGCGCGAGGATCCGGTCGGAACCGCTCTGCACCGCCAGATGCAGGTGATTGGCGAGCTTCGGCACGTTCGCATAGGCTTCGATGAGGCTATCGTCAAACTCCACGGGATGCGAGGTGGTGAAGCGGATCCGTTCGATGGCCGGGAGCGCCGCGACGTGATGAATTAGCGTCGCCAGGTCGACCTCGGCTCCATCGCCCATCGCGCCCCGGTAGGCGTTGACGTTCTGACCGAGCAGCGTGACTTCTCGCACGCCCTGCGCGGCGAGCTGATGGATCTCTTGCAGGACCGAAGCGAACGGCCGGCTGACTTCCTCGCCACGGGTATACGGCACGATGCAGAAGCTGCAGTACTTGCTGCACCCCTCCATGACGGAAACGAACGCCGAGCTGCCCTCGGTACGCGGCGCGGGCAGATGATCGAATTTCTCGATCTGCGGAAAACTCACGTCCACCTGCGCCCGGCCCGTTCGGTGCAGCGCGGCTATCATCTCCGGCAGGCGATGCAGCGTCTGCGGGCCGAACACCAGATCGACGAATGGCGCGCGCGCGGTGATGGCATCCCCCTCCTGACTCGCTACGCAACCGCCCACGCCGATCAGCACCTCGGGACGCAACGCCTTCAGCTGCCGCCATTCACCGAGCAGCGAGAACACTTTTTCCTGCGCCTTCTCGCGCACCGAGCAGGTATTCATCAGCAGCACATCGGCCTGGGCAGGATCGTCGGTCGGGGTGAGACCCACGCCGGCGCGCAGCACGTCCGCCATGCGGGCGGAATCGTACTCGTTCATCTGGCAACCGAAGGTCTTGATGTAATAGTGGCGGGACATAGGCTCAAGCGCATGGGGAAGGGTAATTTTACGGCCTGTGCGGCCCCGCCGCACGGCGGCCGCGGGCGGGCCACCGGCCTCGCCCGATCCTCAGGCACAAGGCCGCTACCGGCGCAGCTCTGCGCTGCCGCAGAAAGCGACGCCGCCCCAACCGGCAGCATCGCCATCGCAAGTGTCCCTGCGCACAACGCGCTGGCTCCACGCGGGCGCGCAGACCTCTGGCGGGGAAAATTGATCTAATTATTTGATTCAGAAGGGAATATCGTCGTCGAAATCCGTCCCCTCGCCGGCGGCACCGCTGCTCCCGCCGCCGGGACTCTGGCCGTAATCGGTGCTCTCACGCGGCGGTGCGCCACCGCCCGAGGCGCCGCCGCTGCCGCCGCCGCCACCACCACCACCACCACGGCCGCCGAGCATCTGCATGTCGTTCGCGACAATCTCGGTGCTGTAGCGCTCATTGCCCTGCTTATCCTGCCACTTGCGCGTGCGCAGGCTTCCCTCGATGTAGACCTGCGAACCCTTGCGCAGGTACTCACTCGCAACCTCCGCCAGGCGCCCGAACAGCGCCACGCGGTGCCACTCGGTCCGCTCCTGCTGCTCACCGCTTTGCTTGTCGCGCCAGGACTCGGTGGTCGCGATGCGCAGGTTCGCCACGGATGCGCCCGAGGGCATGGCGCGCGACTCCGGGTCAGCACCCAGATTGCCGATGATGATGACCTTATTGACCCCACGCGCCATGAGCATGCCCTCCGGAAAAGGAAGGCATTGTAGACGGCTGGGGCGCCGAGGCGAAGCACGTCAGGCCGCGAGAGCGCACATAAATGTCCGCCCCAACCCAGGGGGCGCGGCAGGCTAGACAAGGCGCGTACACTGGGTGGTCATGCACGAAATTCACATCCGCGGGGCTCGCACCCACAACCTCAAGGGCATCGACCTCGATCTGCCGCGCGAGCGGCTGATCGTGCTCACGGGGCTATCGGGCTCCGGCAAGTCCTCGCTCGCCTTCGACACGCTCTATGCCGAGGGCCAGCGCCGCTACGTCGAGTCGCTGTCCGCGTATGCCCGGCAGTTCCTCTCGGTGATGGACAAGCCCGACGTCGATCATATCGCCGGACTCTCCCCGGCCATCGCCATCGAGCAGAAGGCCACCACGCACAACCCGCGCTCCACGGTCGGCACGGTCACGGAGATCTACGACTATCTGCGGCTGCTGTTCGCACGCGCAGGGGTGCCGCGCTGTCCGGCGCACGGCCAGGACCTCACCGCGCAGACGGTCAGTCAGATGGTCGACCAGGTCCTCCATCTACCCGCCGGCAGTCCGATTGCGCTGCTCGCCCCCCGGGTCACCGACCGCCGGGGCGCGCACGAGGATACGCTGCGCGAGCTCACCGCCCAGGGATACGTACGCGCGCGAATCGACGGACGGATCTACGAACTCGATGCCGCACCGGAACTGGACCCCAAGCGCAGGCACACGATTGAGGCGGTCGTCGACCGCATGAAGGTCAAGCCGGATGTGCAGCAACGGCTGGCAGAGTCCTTCGAGACCGCCCTGACGCTCGGCAACGGCGTGGCACGGGTCACGCTGCTGCGGGAGGCGGCCGACGAAGCAGCCCCAGAGCCTCCGGAGGAATGGCTCTTCTCCAGCAGCCACGCCTGCCCGATCTGCGGTCATAGCGTCCCGGCCCTCGAACCGAAGCTCTTCTCGTTCAATAACCCGCTCGGCGCCTGCCCGACGTGCGATGGACTCGGCGTGCAGCAGTTCTTCGATCCTGAGCGCATCGTGGCGCACCCGGAACTGCCGCTCGCCGGCGGCGCGGTGCGCGGCTGGGACCGGCGCAATGCCCATTACTTCCATCTGATCCAGTCGCTCGCCCAGCATTATCACTTCGACATCGAGACACCCTGGCAGGAGCTACCCGAGGCGGTGCGCCACGTGCTGCTGTACGGCAGCGGCGAGGACGCGATCACGTTCCACTACGGCACCGCTGGCGGGGCAGTCGGCAAACGCCACCCCTTCGAGGGCATCATCCCGAATCTCGAGCGGCGCTATCGGGAGACCGAATCCAATGCTGCTCGGGCGGAGCTCGCCCGATTCCGGGGTGTGCGCACCTGCCCCGAGTGCGCCGGTGCGCGGCTGAACCTCACCGCCCGATCGGTGTTCGTAGGCGACACGAACTTGCCGGCGCTGACGGCACTGTCCATCGAGCGCGCTCAGGACTATCTCGAGACGTTGCGCCTACCGGGCTGGCGCGGCGAGGTCGCCGGGCAGATCGTGCGCGAGGTGCTCGCGCGGTTGCGCTTCCTCACCGACGTGGGCTTGCGCTACCTCACGCTCGAGCGCAGCGCTGAAACCCTCTCCGGAGGCGAAGCCCAGCGCATCCGCCTGGCCAGCCAGGTGGGTTCCGGATTGACCGGGGTGATGTACATCCTCGATGAACCTTCGATCGGGCTGCATCCGCGCGACAACCGCAAGCTGCTGCAGACGCTGAAGCGGCTGCGCGATCTGGGCAACACCGTGATCGTGGTCGAACACGACGAGGAGGCGATCCGCGAGGCCGACTATGTCGTCGATCTCGGCCCGGGCGCCGGCGCCCACGGCGGGCAGGTGGTGGCACGGGGCACACCGGCGCAGATCGAGGCAGATGAGTCGTCGCTGACCGGGCAGTACCTGAGCGGCCAGCGAAGCATCGAGGTGCCACAGCGGCGCCTGTCGTCCGTCCCGGAGCATCAGATCCGCATCCGCGGCGCCACTGGCAACAACCTGCGCGGCGTGGATGCGGACATTCCCGTCGGACTGCTCACCTGCGTCACCGGCGTATCGGGCTCGGGAAAGTCGACGCTGATCATCGATACGCTGTTCAACCACGCCCGTGCGCGGATCAGCGGAAGTACTGTGCAACCGACGCCCTGCGCACGGATTGAGGGCCTGGAGCATTTCGAGGCGGTGATCGACATCAACCAGAGCCCGATCGGTCGGACCCCCCGCTCCAATCCCGCCACCTACACGAACCTGTTCGGCACCGTGCGCGAGCTCTTCGCGGCCGTACCAGAGGCCCGTGCGCGGGGCTACGAGGCAGGCCGGTTCAGCTTCAACGTCAAGGGCGGACGCTGCGAGGCCTGCCAGGGCGAAGGACTCCTGCGGGTGGAGATGCACTTCCTCCCGGACCTGTACGTACCCTGCGACGTCTGCCACGGCCAGCGCTACAACCGTGAAACGCTGGAGATCCGCTACCGCGGCAAGACCATCTATGAAGTGCTGCAGATGACGGTCGAGGAAGCGCTGCGATTCTTCGCTAATGTGCCGGCGATCGCGAGCCGGCTGACGACGCTGCGCGATGTCGGGCTATCGTACCTTCACCTGGGGCAGAACGCGGCGACCCTCTCAGGCGGAGAGGCCCAGCGCGTGAAGCTCTCACGCGAACTCGCCAAGCACTCGACCGGCCGCACACTGTACATCCTGGATGAGCCGACCACTGGGTTGCACTTCCACGACGTCGCGCAACTGCTGGAGGTGCTCAAACGGCTGCGTGACCAGGGCAATACCATTGTGGTCATCGAGCACAATCTTGACGTCATCAAGTGTGCGGACTGGCTGATCGATCTGGGTCCGGAAGGCGGTGAGGGCGGCGGACGGATCGTCGCCAGCGGCACCCCGGAGAGGCTCGCAGCCGACCCCGAATCGTACACGGGGGCCTACTTGCGGCCGCTGCTGACTGCGCGTACCGGCAAGCACCTGAAGCCCTAAAGCACGCGGCCCGAGCGGTGCGCATCTGCGCGCCGCCCGGGCCGCGTGAAGCTGAAGTCAGCCGGGGTCGTGACCCCTGCAGACGACGGCTTACTTCTTCTTCGGCGGGGTCTTCGTCGAAGAAGCGCTGCCGCTGCCGGAAGTGGCCGGCGGCGTGGTGGTGGTGGTGCTGCCCGAGCTGCTGCCCATGGCGGAGCTGCCGCTGGTGCTCGACGGCGTGGTGGTGCTCGTGCCGGAAGCGGCCGGTGCGGCACTGCTGGAAGAGGCCGGCGGCGTGGCAGCCGGAGCGTTCGCCGACTGGTTGGACGGCTGCTTGGCGCAGGCGGTCAAGAGCACTGCGGCGGCAAGCGCGCTAAGAGCAACTTTCGTATTCATCGATAGTACCCCGGTGGAATGAGAGCTTACAGAGGAAAAGAACAACTTTTGAACGAGTTATAGTCGTTCCGCGAGTCCTTCACGGGTCGCGCGGTCAGAGATTTTATAGGTTAATAATGTGATTTGAAACCATCTCCCTGTCGCCGAGCGACGACAGCAGGGATTTCCCCGCTCACGCGCAGCGGCAGACGGTCCGTGCGGGCGCCGCGGCAGCTCAGGCGGCAGCCCCTGTGTCGATCGACCCAAGGGCTACCCCGGAGTTCCGTCCGGGGTCGTAAAATGCGGCTCCTTCTCATCGACGAGCACGCTCCATGCCCGCATTTGATGCTGCTCCTGTTTCCCGCGCCGAGCCGCTGGCCGCACTGTTCGGCCCACATTTGGCGGGACTGTGCCAACGCACAGCCACCGCACTGGAAGCCTGCGGTCACGCGGCGCTGCTGGTGCACTCCGGATCGCTGCTGCCGGTGTTCCAGGACGACCGAACCTATCCATTCGAGGCGAACGCGCCATTCAAGGTCTGGAGTCCCCTCGACGTCCCGGATTGCTTCATCCATTTTGAGCCCGGCCGACGTCCGCGCCTCCTGTTCCACAGCCCGACCGACTACTGGTACAAGGTGGCCGCGCTCCCCCAGGACTACTGGACGGCGCATTTTGAGATCGTGTCTTGCCCGGACTTGGCGGCCGCGCGCGCGGCGCTCCCACGCGATCTGGCCCACACCGCCTATCTCGGTGAGGATTTCGCAGATCTGGCCAACTGGGGCGTCGGGGCACGCAATCCAGCCCGATTGATGCGTCACCTGGACTTTCATCGGGCACTGAAGAGCCCGTATGAGCTCGCCTGCCTGCGGACAGCCAACCGGATGGGCGTGCGCGGCCACCAGGCCGCCGAGCGGGTCTTCAACGCCGGCGGCTCGGAGTTCGACATTGCATTGGCTTTCCTGGCCGCCTGCGGGCAGCGCGAGCAGGAGCTGCCGTACAACCCCATCGTCGCCCTGAACGAAAACGCCGCGGTGCTGCACTACCAGATGCTCGAGCGGCAACGACCCGAGCCGAGCCGCTCCCTGCTGATCGATGCCGGCGCGGAGTTCGGCGGCTATGCGAGCGACATCACCCGCACTTATACCGCCGAAGCGGGTGATTTTGCCGCGCTGATCGGGCGGATGGATGCCCTTCAACAGGCCCTGTGTGCGCAGGTGCGCGCCGGCGTCGACTGGCGAGAGGTGCACCTGCAGGCGCACCGTCTGGTGGCCCAGGTCCTGCGGGAGGCGGATCTGATCGGCTGCGGGGTCGAGGAGGCGCTTGCCAGTGGCGTCACGCAGGTGTTCCTGCCGCATGGCATCGGCCATCTGCTCGGTCTGGAAGTGCACGACGCCGGGGGCTTTATGCGCGCGCCGGACGGAGGGGACATCGAGCGGCCCGAAGGCCACCCGTACCTGCGCCTGACGCGCACCCTGGAAGCCGGCTTCGTGGTCACCATGGAGCCCGGCCTGTATTTCATCGAACCGCTACTCGCAGCCGCCCGGGCAGACGGGCGCGGGCGGCTGATTCACTGGCCCCGTGTCGAGGCGCTGCGTCCCTTCGGGGGCATCCGGATCGAGGATGATCTGGCCGTGACCGTCACCGGGTGCGAGAACCTCACACGCGGCGCGTTCCTATCGGAATCTGCTGCGCGCTGAGTGACGGGCCGCTCCGAGTCGCCGCCGGTCCCGCTTCAACGGGCCGGCGGCGGATAGGGCGTGCCATCCTTGTGACGATAGCGGTGGTCGCCTCGCGTCAGCATCAGATCGATATCTGGGTAGTCCACGGCGTCCTGCGCCGGATCGCGGGCACCGACCTCCAGCAGCAAGGCCTCGGCATCGGAGCGGTTCTGCAAGTGATGGCCGTCCGCCTCGCCCGCTTTGAACGCAGCGCACTCCCCCGCTCGCAGCACCTGCTCACCGGCTCCGGTCACCAACACGACTTCGCCCTGCAGCACGTAGAGGAACTCGTCCTCGGCGCTGTGCCAATGGCGCTGGCTGGACCAGGCGCCTGGCGGCAATTTCAGCAGGTTGACGCCAAACTGTGTCAGCCCCCCGCCCTCACCCAGCCGCCATCGCTGACGCCAACGGCACGGCTCGTCATAGGGCGCTGGATAGCCGCTGCCGAGCACCGGGGAGATGACGGTTGAATCGATCTTCGCCATGGCAACAGTTCGCACAAATCCCCTGCGCCGCCGCGGTCGGCAGCGCAGCGGCGGGTCTGCACACTTCGCGCGCGCCAGCGGTCAAGCCGGCGCGCCGAAGGCCGTATCGCTGGCGCGAGAGGCCGAAGCCTCAGCGCTTGGACAGCAGGTCGCGAATCTCCCCGAGCAGCTCCTCGGACTTCGTCGGCGGCGGCGCAACAGCCGGGGCCGGAGTCGGGGCGCGCTTGAGCCGGTTGATCATCTTCACGACAAAGAAGATCGCGAGCGCGATCAGCACGAAATCGAAAATCGCCTGGATGAACAAGCCGTATTCCAGCATCACTGGCTTGCCCTGCGGACTGGCACCGATCTGCACGGCAAGCTTGCTGAAACTGACCCGGCCAATGATCAGCCCGAGTGGCGGCATCAGCACATTGGCCACCAGGGAGCTGACGATCTTCCCGAACGCTGCGCCGATAACCAGGCCGACCGCCATGTCGACCACGTTTCCCTTGATGGCAAATTCTTTGAATTCGGAAGCAAGGCTCACGGCGGAACACCTCTTGCGGGTGAATGAATCTAGAGCGTAGCCGAATGCCGCGAGGACCGCAAAAACGTCAACGGCCGGTCGGCTTGCGCCGACCGGCCGTTCACAGCCGTCCGTCTACGCGTGGGCGCTCAGGCCGTCTTGGCCTTGCGCCGACGCGGGGCCTTCTGACCCTCTTCAGCCGCAACCGTCGCCTCAGCGGGCGCTTCGGCCACCGTTTCACTCTTCGGCGCCGCGCGCTTGCGCGTCTTCTTCGGCTCCGGTGCCGGCGCACTTGCCGCAGCCGGTCCGTCGACCAGCTGCATCAGCGCCATGGGCGCGGAGTCACCCGGACGCGGGTTCATTCGCAGGATACGCGTGTAGCCGCCTGGACGAGCCTTGAAGCGCGGGCCGAGATCGCTGAAGAGCTTCTCGACGATCGCGACATCGCGCAGACGGGCAAACGCCAAGCGCCGATTTGCATCACCGTCGGTCTTCCCGAGGGTGATCAACGGCTCGACCACACGGCGAAGCTCCTTGGCCTTCGGCAGCGTGGTGCGAATCGTCTCATGACGCAGGAGCGAAACGCTCATGTTGCGCATCAGCGCGTGCCGGTGCGAGCTGTTGCGGGACAGTTGCCGGCCAGTCAGTTGGTGACGCATTGCAGGAAATCCTTAGATCGTAGATTCGTCGCTGTGCTTGAGGCTCGCCGGCGGCCAGCCATCAAGACGCATGCCGAGCATCAAGCCGTGGCTGTGCAGCACTTCCTTGATCTCGGTGAGCGACTTCTTACCCAGATTCGGCGTACGCAGCAGCTCCACTTCGGTCCGCTGCACCAGATCGCCGATGTAGTGAATATTCTCCGCCTTGAGGCAATTCGCACTGCGCACGGTGAGCTCCAGCTCATCGACCGGGCGCAGCAGAATCGGGTCGAACTGCATCTCGGTGACCTTGGCCGTGGTCTCCTCCTCGCCCTGCAGATCGACGAACACCGACAGCTGGTCCTTCAGGATGCTACCGGCGCGGCGGATGGCTTCCTCGGCGTCGATCGTGCCATTGGTCTCAATGTCGATCACCAGCTTGTCGAGGTCGGTGCGCTGCTCGACGCGCGCCGCTTCGACCGCATAGGTGACACGGCGCACGGGGGAGAACGACGCGTCGAGCTGCAGCCGCCCGATCGGCCGACTCTGCTCCTCGAACGCCACACGCGTTGCCGCCGGGCGATAACCGCGGCCGCGCTCGATGCGCAGCGTCATGCTCAATTCGCCCGCCTGCGTCAGATTGGCGATGACCAGATCCGGATTCACGACTTCGACGTCATGATCGGTCTGAATGTCACCGGCGGTCACCGGGCCCGGGCCCTTCTTGTGCAGACGCAGCTCGGCGTTGTCGCGCGAGTGCATGCGGATCGCGACGGACTTGAGGTTCAGCAGGATGTCGACGACATCTTCCTGAACGCCCTCGATGCTCGTGTACTCGTGCAGCACGCCGTCAATCTCGGCCTCGGTGATCGCGCTGCCGGGCATCGAGGAGAGCAGCACGCGCCGCAGCGCATTGCCGAGCGTGTGGCCGAAGCCGCGTTCGAACGGCTCAATGGTGACGCGAGCCTGGCGCGGTGCAACGGGTTGCACCTTCACCACGCGCGGCTTCAAAAACTCTGTGACGGATCCCTGCATTGCAGTCTCACCTTGCCGGCCGACAGCCGGCGTAAAAAGCGAAAACGTGGGCGCGAATGACCGGCAGCTGCCGGCCCTCGACGCGGCCGATTACTTCGAATAGAGCTCCACGACCAGGTTCTCGTTGATATCCGGCAGGACATCATCGCGACCCGGCGGCGCCTTGAACACGCCGCGGAATTCCTTGTCGTTGACCTCCACCCACTCGGGCAGGCCCACCTGCTGCGCAATGCCGAGCGCGTTCTGAATGCGCAGTTGCTTGCGCGCCTTCTCGCGAATCTCGACCGAGTCGCCCGCCTTCACCTGGTAAGAGGCGATGGTGACCGCGCGGCCATTGACGTTGATGCCCTTGTGGCTGACCAGCTGACGCGCCTCGGCGCGGGTCGCGGCGAAGCCCATCCGGTACACCACGTTGTCCAGCCGGCACTCGAGCAGGCGCAACAGGTTCTCACCCGTGCTGCCGGTGCGGCGAGCCGCCTCGGTGTAGTAGTTGCCGAACTGCCGCTCGAGCACGCCGTACATGCGCCGCAGCTTCTGCTTCTCGCGCAGCTGCATGCCGTATTCGGACAGACGAGTGCGGCGCTCGCCCTTGATGCCGCCCGGCGGCACGGAGAGCTTGCATTTGCTCTCCAGGGACTTCACACCGCTCTTCAGGAACAGATCCGTGCCCTCGCGGCGAGCGAGCTTGCACTTGGGACCGAGGTAACGCGCCATGCTGAGTTCTCTCTTCTCGCGCCAGAGTCGATCAGACCCGGCGCTTCTTCGGGGGACGGCAGCCGTTGTGCGGAATCGGCGTGACGTCAGCGATGCTGGTGATTTTCAGTCCGCAGCCGTTGAGCGCACGGACCGCCGATTCGCGCCCAGGGCCTGGACCGCCGACGCGCACTTCAACGTTCTTCACGCCGTGCTCCTGCGCCGCCACACCAGCCTTTTCCGCCGCCACCTGCGCGGCAAACGGGGTGCTCTTGCGCGAGCCGCGGAAGCCGCAGCCGCCCGCCGTCGCCCACGACAGAGTGTTCCCCTGGCGGTCGGTGATGGTGATGATGGTGTTGTTGAAAGAAGCGTGCACGTGCGCGATCGCATCGAGCACATTCTTGCGTGCCTTCTTGGGCTTCTTGGCGGTCGAGCCGCCTTGTTTCTGGTCAGCCATGCTGCAAATTCCTCAAATCAAGCCTTGCCCGGAGGCGCATTCAACTTGACGGCCTGCTTGCGCGGTCCCTTACGGGTGCGGGCATTGGTGCGGGTGCGTTGCCCGTTCACCGGCAGTCCGCGGCGATGACGGATGCCGCGGTAGCAGCCCAGGTCCATCAGCCGCTTGATGTTCATCGACACTTCACGCCGCAGATCGCCTTCGACGGCGAACTTGGCGATCTGACTGCGGATCGCATTGATCTCGGCCTCGGTGAGATCCTTGACCCGCGTCTCGGGATTGATGCCCGCGCCTTCGCAGGCTCTCAGCGCCCGCGCGCGTCCCACGCCGTAGATGTGCGTGAGTCCTACCCAGACATGCTTGTTCAGGGGAATGTTAATGCCGGCTATGCGTGCCATATTGCTCTACCGAAGCCGCGGGGAAAACGCGGTATTTTAACAAAAATTCGACCTATTCCAAATACTTGCGAGGCCGGTCCCGGGCCGTCCCTGCTGAGGCGCGGTCCTGCGAGACCGCTGCCGCCGGCAGCTCCGACCCCTGGTGCGGCACTCACCCCTGGCGCTGCTTATGGCGCTGGTCCGTGCAGATGACGTAGACCACGCGCCGGCGGCGCACGATCTTGCAGTTCTTGCAGATCTTTTTGACCGAGGGTCTGACTTTCATGATGCGCTCCGCGCAGTCTTAAGGGCGGACCGAAGCGGCCCGCGGCTTGAAATGGCGCCAAGCGCCGGGATAGTACGAATCGTCATCGGCGCGACCCTCACCCGCCCTGACCTGAACGGCCGTAGCCGAGCAGGTTGGCCTTCTTCATCAGGCCCGGGTAATGGTGTGACATCAGGTGGGACTGCAGCTGCGCCATGAAATCCATGACCACCACGACCACGATGAGCAGCGAGGTGCCGCCGAACTGGAACGAGACGCCCTGCTGCCCCTCGAGGAACACCGGCAGGATGCACACCGCCGCGACGTAAAGTGCGCCCCACAGCGTCAGACGGGTCAGTACCTTGTCGATGTACTCGGCCGTCTGCTGGCCCGGGCGGATGCCCGGAATGAAGGCGCCGGACTTCTTCAAATTGTCAGCCGTCTCGCGCGAATTGAACACGAGCGCGGTATAAAAGAAGCAGAAAAAGATGATCAGGATGCCGTAGAGCACCATGTACAGCGGCTGACCGAAGCCGAGGGCCGCCGCAACGTCCTGCATGACGCTGGCGAATCCGCCTTTTGCGCCGGTGCCCAGGAATCCGGCGATGGTCGCCGGGAACAGCAGGATACTCGAGGCGAAGATTGGCGGGATCACGCCTGACATGTTGATCTTGAACGGCAGGTGGCTGCTCTGCCCGGCGTACATGCGCCGGCCGACCTGGCGCTTCGCATAGTTCACGGTGATGCGCCGCTGGGCGCGCTCCATGAACACCACGAACGCCGTGGTCCCGACCACCAGCACCAGCAACAACAGCGCGAACGGCCCCTGCATGGCCCCGGAACTCACCGCCTCGGCCGCCGAACTGATCGCACCCGGGAGTCCCGCGACGATGCCGGCCAAGATGATCATCGAGATGCCGTTACCGATGCCCCGCTCGGTAATCTGCTCCCCGAGCCACATCAGAAAGATCGTGCCGGTGGTCATGGTCACCGTCGCGGTGAACATGAACTGCCAGCCCCCGACCATGGTCATGCCGCCCTTCTCGAGCGCACCGGCCGCCGCGAACGACTGAAAGATTGCGAGCGCCACGGCGCCATAGCGCGTGTAGTCGGTCATCTTGCGCTGACCGGCCTGCCCTTCCTTGCGCAGCTCCATCAGGCTCGGCACCACCATCGACATCATCTGAATGATGATCGAGGCAGAAATGTAGGGCATCACGCCCATGGCGAAGATCGACAGCCGCGAGAGCGCACCGCCGGAGAACATGTTGACGATGCCGAAGATCGTGCCCGAGTTCTTGCTGAAGAAACGGGCGACCTCCACCGGATTGATGCCCGGGACCGGGATGAAGGTCCCGACCCGGTAGACGATCATCGCGCCGACCAGGAACAGCACGCGTGTGCGGATCTCCCCAAGACGGGCCGCTTCGCTGAGCGCGGCAGCTGGATTGTTGAGAGTGTTCGCCACGATGTCTTCCGGTTGAGTCTGTGAACTCGCTCGTCGAGCCGCTTAGGCTTCGATCTTGCCGCCGGCCGCCTCGATGGCGGCGCGCGCGCCGCGCGTGACCGCAACGCCCTTGAGCGTCACGGCCTTCTCGAGCTTGCCCGCCAGCACGACCTTCGCCCGCTCGGTGCCCGCCGGCGCGATGCCGGCCTTGATCAGCGCCTCGACGTCGATCACGGCCGCCTCGACCTTGGCGAGCGCATCGAGCCGAATCTCGGCCCGCGTCGCGGCCATGGCGGAACGGAACCCGACCTTCGGCATGCGCCGCTGGATCGGCATCTGGCCGCCTTCGAATCCGACCTTGTGATAGCCGCCCTTGCGCGCGCGCTGGCCCTTGACGCCGCGGCCGCAGGTCTTGCCCTGGCCGGCGGACGCTCCGCGCCCGACGCGCAGCCGGGGCCGCTTGGCACCGGGAGAAGGCTTCAGTGTGTTCAGTCGCATGTTCGAAATTCCTCTCAACCGGCCTGCTCGACCTTCAGCAGGTGAACGGCGGTCTGGATCATGCCGCGATTCTCGGGCGTATCGGCCACCTCAACGGTCTGGTGGATCTTGCGCAGGCCGAGACCGCGGGCGGACGCGGCGATGTTGGCCAGCTGTCCGTGCAGACTCCTGACCAGCGTGACCTTGAACGGCTTAGCTTGCTTGCCCATGTGTTTCAGCCCGTGATCTCTTCGACGCTCTTGCCCCGCTTCGCCGCGATGTCCTCGGGCGAGCGGATCTCGGCAAGCGCCTTGACGGTGGCGCGCACCACATTGATCGGGTTGCGCGAGCCGTAGCTCTTGGCGAGCACATTGCGCACGCCGGCACACTCGAGCACCGCACGCATGCCGCCGCCGGCGATGACGCCGGTACCTTCCGAGGCCGGCTGCATGTACACGCGGGTCGCGCCGTGAATGCCCTTGACCGCATAGAACAGCGTATTGTTCTTCAGCGACACGGTCACCATGCTCTTGCGGGCCTGGGCCATCGCCTTGGAAATGGCGACCGGCACTTCGCGCGCCTTGCCGAATCCGAAGCCGACGCTGCCGGCACCGTCGCCGACCACCGTCAGCGCCGTGAAGCCGAACTGGCGGCCGCCCTTGACGACTTTCGCCGTGCGGTTGACGGCGACCAGCTTCTCGACGAGCTCATCGGCCGATTGGGTCTTATCCGTTCTTGCCATAGGTTTTACCTGACCTTAGAACTCGAGACCCGCTTCGCGGGCCGCATCGGCGAGCGCTTTGACGCGCCCGTGGTATTGAAATCCCGCCCGGTCGAACGCCACCTGGGTGACGCCCGCGGCGCGCGTGCGCTCGGCAATGGCTCGCCCGACCGCCTTGGCGGCCTCGATGTTGCCCGTTCCCTTCAGCCCGGTGCGCACCGTCTCCTGCAGCGTCGACGCGCTGGCGATCACTTTTGCGCCGGCCGCATCGGTGACCTGCGCATAGATGTGCCGCGGCGTACGGTGCACCGTGAGGCGCGCGATGCCGAGAGTGCGGATGTGCGCACGGGTCTTGACGGCGCGGCGCAGCCGCCGGTCCTTCTTGCTCAGGCTCATTTCTTCTTCCCCTCTTTCAGGGAAATCTGTTCATTGGCGTAACGCACGCCCTTGCCCTTGTAGGGCTCCGGCGGGCGGATGTCGCGGATTTCCGCGGCCACCTGACCGACCTGCTGCACGTCGACGCCCCTGACCACGATCTCGGTCTGACTCGGCGTCTCGATGGTGATGCCCTCCGGAACGGGGAAATTCACCGGGTGCGAGAAGCCGAGCGTCAGGTTCAGGGTCTTGCCCTGCACCTGGGCGCGGAAACCGACGCCGACGAGCTCGAGCTTCTTCTCGTAGCCCTTAGTGACGCCGTGCACCATGTTGGCCAGGTGCGCGCGAGTCGATCCGGCATGCATGCGCGCGATGACCGGATCGTTGTAGGAGACCTCGAGGTGCTTCTCGGCCTGCGCGACCGACACGCCCGCGGCCAGCGGAAGGCTCAGCGTTCCCTTGGTGCCCTTGACGGTGACATTGCCGTCACCGACGGTGACAGTCACGCCCTGAGGCAGCGGAACCGGAGCTTTGGCGATTCTGGACATGGATCAGTCTCCGATTACGCGACGATGCACAGCACTTCGCCGCCCTGTCCGATCGAGCGCGCCTGCTTGTCGGTCATGACGCCCTTCGGAGTGGAGACGATCACGGTGCCCATGCCACCGAGCACGCTCGGCAGCTCATCCTTGCCGCGATAGATGCGCAGCCCCGGACGGCTCACCCGCTCGAGGCGGTCGATCACCGGACGGCCCTCGTAGTACTTCAGCCCGATGGTCAGCGTCGGCTTGCCGCTGTCCTCTTCCAGGCGGAAGTCCGCGATGTAGCCTTCATCCTTCAGCACCTTGACGATCGCCGTCTTGAGCTTCGAGGACGCCAGCTGTACTTCGGCCTTACCCGCGGTCTGGCCATTGCGGATGCGCGTCAGCAGATCGGCGATGGGATCGGTCATGCTCATAGGGCGCCCCTCACCAGCTCGCCTTGGTCAGACCCGGGATTTCGCCACGGTTGGCGACCTCACGGATCTTCACGCGCGACAGCCCGAACTTGCGATACACGCCGCGAGAGCGGCCCGTAATCGCACAGCGGTTTCGACCGCGCGAAGGACTGGCGTCCCGCGGCAGCTTCTGCAGCTTCGCTTGCGCGGCCATCCGATCCTCCGCAGAGGTGTTCGGGTCGCGAATGAGCTCTTTGAGCTCCGTCCGCTTCGCCGCGTATTTTTTCACGATCTTGGCGCGACGCTTTTCGCGCTCGACCATGCTCGTCTTCGCCATAGGCGTACCAGTTCCTCTTACTTCCGGAAAGGGAAGTTGAAAGCCTCGAGCAGAGCTCGGCCCTGACGGTTGTCCTTCGCCGTCGTCGTAATAGTGATGTCCATGCCCCGGACCTGATCGATTTGGTCGTACTGGATCTCGGGGAAAATGATCTGCTCCTTCACGCCGAGGCTGTAGTTGCCTCGCCCGTCGAAGGAGCGCGCCGAGACGCCGCGGAAATCGCGGATACGCGGCATCGCGATGCTGATCAGGCGGTCGAGGAACTCGTACATCCGAGCCCCGCGCAGCGTCACCTTGCAGCCGATCGGCAACCCGGCGCGGATCTTGAACGACGCGATCGCCTGGCGCGAGCGGGTGACGAGCGGCTTCTGACCGCTGATCTTGGTGAGATCCCCGACCGCCGCGTCCATGACCTTCTTGTCGGCGACGGCTTCGCCGACGCCCATGTTCACCGTGATCTTGGTGATGCGCGGAACCTCCATCGGATTGCCGATGTCGAGTTCCTTCTGCAGGCGCGGAACGACCTGCTCGCGATAGTACTGGTGTAGCCTGACCATTGGTTGCTCTCGTGACCGGCGCCTTAGGCGTCGATCATCTCTCCGTTGGATTTGAAGAAGCGCACCTTCTTGCCATCGGCAAGCGTCTTGAACCCGACGCGGTCGCCCTTCTTCACGCTCGGATTCCACAGCGCCACCTTACCCACCGGCATCGGCATTTCCTTGTCGATGATGCCGCCCGGGCTGTTGGTCTGCGGGTTGGCGCGCGTGTGCTTCTTGACCTTGTTGATGCCTTCGACGATCACCTGATCGCCCTCGAGCACCTTGAGCACTGCGCCGCGGCGACCCTTGTCTCGGCCGCTCAACACGACGACGTTGTCGCCTTTGCGAATCTTGCTACTCATTACAGCACTTCCGGCGCGAGCGAAATGATCTTCATGAACTGCGTGCTGCGCAGCTCGCGCGTCACGGGCCCGAAGATACGGGTGCCGATCGGCTCGAGTTTGTTCGTCAGCAGCACCGCAGCGTTGCCGTCGAAACGGATCAGCGATCCGTCGGGGCGGCGCACACCGCGGCGGGTCCGCACCACGACCGCGTCGTACACTTCGCCCTTCTTGACCTTGCCGCGGGGAATCGCGTCCTTGACGCTCACCTTGATGACGTCGCCCACGGTGGCGTAGCGGCGGCGAGTGCCGCCGAGCACCTTGATGCACATCAGGGTGCGTGCGCCGCTGTTGTCAGCGGCCGCAAGCATGGTGCGCAGCTGGATCATGCCGAGGCCCCCTTGACATCAGCGG
The DNA here is from genome assembly GCA_021826035.1 of Pseudomonadota bacterium. The sequence continues at coordinate 65,138 of JAKBBE010000005.1, forward strand.
CCTTCTTGACGATCTCCAGCAGACGCCAGGACTTGCGCTTCGAGAGCGGGCGGCACGGCACGATCGTGACCAGATCACCGATGTGCGACTCACCGTTCTCATCGTGCGCCAGCAGCTTGGTCGTGCGGCGCACATACTTCCCGTACTGCGGGTGCTTAATGAGGCGCTCGATTTCGACGGTAACGGTCTTGACCATCTTGTCGCTGACCACCCGACCCGTGAGGGTACGCTGGCCCTTCTGCGCCTCGCCCTCGGGCGTGGTCGATTTGTTCTGCTCTACGCTCATGCCTTCTCTCCGCTCGCACGCGCCTTGCGCAGCACGGTCTTCACGCGCGCGATGTTGCGGCGCGCATTGCCGAACTGATCAGGCTTCGGCGCCTGACCGCTGGCTCGCTGCAAGCGCAGCGCGAACTGCTCCTTGCGCAGTTTGACCAACTCATCGACCAGTTCAGCCGGCGAGGCCTTCGCGAGCTTCTCGCGGTATTGCTTGATCTCTCCGAGCTTCATTACCGAACCTGCCGTTTCACGAACATGGTGGACACGGAGAGCTTGGAGCCGGCGAGCCGGAACGCCTCGCGAGCCGTCGTCTCATCGACACCCTCCATCTCGAAGAGCACTTTGCCGGGCTGAACGCGCGCGACGTAGTACTCGACGTTGCCCTTGCCGCTTCCCATGCGGACTTCGAGCGGCTTCTTGCTGATCGGCACGTCCGGGAAGACGCGGATCCAGATCTGTCCGCCACGCTTGACGTAGCGGGCGACCGCACGGCGAGCCGCTTCGATCTCGCGCGCGGTCATGCGCGCGCGGCTGGTCGCCTTCAGGCCGTAATCGCCGAAGGAAACGTCGCTGCCGCGGTGCGCCAAGCCGCCGTTGCGGCCCTTGAACTGCTTGCGGTACTTGGTGCGTTTTGGCTGCTGCATGACTTAAGTGCTCCTAGGCCTGCGCCGGGGCTTCAGCCGCAGCCGCCTGCGGGTTCGCCACCACCGCGCCGTCGGCGTCCGCAGACTCGGCGTGCTCTGGCTTATCGAACACTTCGCCCTTGAAGATCCACACCTTCACGCCGATCACCCCGTAGGTGGTCTTCGCCTCGGACAGACCGTAGTCGATGTCCGCGCGAAAGGTGTGCAACGGAATGCGCCCTTCGCGGTACCACTCGGTACGGGCGATCTCCGAGCCATTCAGACGACCGGAGACACGCACCTTGATGCCAAGAGCGCCGCTGCGCATCGTGCTCATCACGGCGCGCTTCATGGCGCGACGGAACATCACGCGCTTCTCAATCTGCTGCGCGATGCTGTCGGCGACCAGCTGGGCATCAAGCTCGGGCTTGCGGATCTCGGCAATGTTAAGTCGCACGTCCCCGACCGACATGCCGAGCATCGCAGCGGTCTCGCCGCGCAGCTTCTCGATGTCTTCGCCCTTCTTACCGATGACGATACCGGGGCGCGCGGTCTGGATCGTGATGTTGACCTTCTTCGCGGCGCGCTCGATGTGCACACGGCTCACCGAAGCCTCCGCGAGCTTCTTCTTCAGAAACTCACGAACGCGAAAATCGGTGTGCAGCTGCTGCGCGAACTGCTCGCGCCCCGCGAACCAGCGGGATGCCCACTCGCGCGTAATGCCGAGCCGTATGCCAAGCGGATTGACCTTCTGACCCATGCGTTAATCCTTCTTGCCGTCGCTCACCGCGACGGTGATGTGGCTGTTGCGCTTGACGATGCGCGCGCCGCGGCCCTTGGCGCGGGCGGCGAAACGCTTCAGCACCGGAGCGGTGTCGACGTGAATAAGGGAAACCTTCAGCTCGTCGATGTCCGCACCGTGGTTGTGCTCGGCGTTGGCGACGGCCGCGGCGAGAACCTTGCGCACGAGATCCGCGCCCTTCTTCGGGCTGAACTGCAGGGTCGCGAGCGCGTTGCCGGCCGATTTGCCCCGCACCAGGTCCGCCACGAGGCGGCACTTCTGCGGGGAAATGCGCGCGTAACGCAGTTTCGAGGTGACTTGCATCGTGTGTCTCCGCGTCGCGCTTACTTGCCGGACTCGACCTTGCGGTCGCCCGAGTGCGATTTGAAGGTGCGCGTCGGGGCAAACTCACCGAGCTTGTGTCCGACCATGTTTTCGCTGACCAGCACCGGAATGTGCTGCCGACCGTTGTGCACCGCGATGGTGAGCCCCACCATCTCCGGCACGACCATCGAGCGGCGCGACCAGGTCTTGATCGGCTTGCGGTCGTTCTTCGCGCTCGCAACCTGCACCTTGTTGGCGAGGTGCAGATCGACGAATGGACCCTTCTTGAGTGAACGTGGCATCTTGGCTCGTGCTCCCGCTAGCGCTTCCGGTTCTTGCGACGCTGGACGATCATGTTGTCCGTGCGTTTGTTGTTGCGAGTCTTCAACCCCTTGGTATTCCAGCCCCAGGGGGAGACCGGATGGGGGTTACCCTGACCAGACTTGCCCTCGCCGCCGCCGTGCGGGTGATCCACGGGGTTCATCGCCAGCCCGCGCACGGTCGGACGGATCCCGCGCCAGCGCTTCGCACCGGCCTTGCCGTAGTTGCGCAGATTGTGCTCGTCGTTGCCCACCTCACCGATGGTGGCGCGGCAGTCGACGTGCACCTTGCGGGTCTCGCCGGACTTCAACCGCAGGTAGGCGTAGCTGCCCTCACGCGCGGTGAAGGCAACGGAACTGCCGGCGCTGCGCGCAAGCTGGCCGCCGGCACCGGGCTTGAGCTCGACGTTGTGCAGCGTCGTGCCCACCGGAATGTGGCGCAGCTGCATCGCGTTACCAGCCTTGATCGGCGAGTCGGCGCCCGAGCGCAGCTCATCGCCCGCCCGCACGCCCTTCGGCGCGAGAATGTAGCGCCGCTCACCGTCGGCGTACTTCAGCAGCGCAATGTGGCTGGTACGGTTCGGGTCGTACTCGAGGCGCTCTACGACGCTCGCGATGCCGTCCTTGTCGCGTCGGAAGTCGATGATGCGGTACTTCTGCCGCGAGCCACCCCCGACATGCCGCGTCGTGATGCGGCCGGAGTGGTTGCGCGCGCCGGTCTTGCTCTGCGGCGCGGTAAGCGGCAGGAACGGACCACCCTTGTGCAGGTGCGACCGGTCGACCTTGATGACCGCCCGGGTGCCGGGCGATGTGGGTTTGTACTTGATGAGGGCCATGTCAGTGCTTCCGATCAGACCCGCGCACG
>JAKBBE010000224.1 GCA_021826035.1 Pseudomonadota bacterium
GCGCACCAGGTGCCGATCACGGACCCGGCGGGCGATCCGCAGCACCTTCGGGCGCTCGAGGCCTGGATGCGCAGCTACCGGCCCGAGGAGTTGTTCGAACACGGGCGGTTGCGCGCGGAGCTCGCCGAACTCGCCCCGCGCGGCACGCGGCGCATGGGCGCGAACCCGCACGCCAACGGCGGATTGCTGCTGCGTGAGCTGCAGTTGCCGGAGTTTCGCCACTATGCGCAACCGGTGAGCACCCCCGGGGCGCTCGAGGCCTCCGACACCGGCACGCTCGGGGTGTTCCTGCGCGACGTGATTCGGATGAATCAGAGCACCTTTCGCCTGTTCGGGCCCGATGAGACCGTGTCGAACAAGCTGCAGGCGGTGTTCGAGACCACCAATCGCCAGTGGGAGGCGCGCACGCTCTCGGACGATGAGTTCCTCGCCCCGACCGGGCGGGTGTTGGAGATCCTGAGTGAACACCAGTGCGAGGGGTGGCTCGAGGGCTACCTGCTCACCGGACGGCACGGCCTGTTCAACTGCTACGAGGCGTTCATCCACATCATCGACTCGATGTTCAATCAGCATGCCAAATGGCTGAAAGTGACGGCCGGCATCCCCTGGCGGCGGCCGATCGCCTCGCTGAACTACCTGCTCACCTCGCACGTCTGGCGTCAGGACCACAACGGCTTCACTCACCAGGACCCCGGCTTCATCGATCACGTGGTCAACAAGAAGGCCGGGATCGTACGGGTGTATCTGCCGCCCGATGCGAACTGCCTGCTCTCGGTGATGGATCACTGTCTGCGCAGCCGTCACTACGTCAACGTGGTCATCGCCGGGAAGCATCCGGCGCCGCAGTGGCTGTCGATCGAGGCGGCCGTGGTGCATTGCACCGCCGGCATCGGCATCTGGGACTGGGCGAGCAACGATGCGGGCGCCGAGCCGGATCTGGTGATGGCGTGTGCCGGGGACGTCCCGACGCTCGAGACGCTGGCGGCCGTGGCCCTGTTGCGCGAGGGACTGCCGGAGCTGAAGATCCGTGTGGTCAACGTCGTGGATCTGATGCGGCTGCAGCCGAGCAGCGAGCATCCGCACGGACTGAGCGATGCGGACTTCGATTCGCTGTTCACCCGGGACAAGCCGGTGATCTTCGCCTTCCACGGCTATCCGTGGCTGATTCATCGGCTCACGTACCGGCGTCACAACAACGCGGGTCTGCACGTGCGCGGCTACAAGGAGGAGGGCACCATCACCACGCCGTTCGACATGACCGTGCTCAACGACATGGACCGGTTCCATCTCGTCCAGGATGCGATCGACCGCCTGCCGCAGCTCGGGGACCGCGGTGCCTACCTGAAGGAGCGCGCCCGGAGACTGCTGATCGAGCACGCGGCCTACATCCGCCGCCACGGGCAGGACATGCCGCTCGTGGCGCAGTGGAAGTGGCCCGACGGTGCCGCGGTGCACGCCTGAGCGGCGGGTGTCGCGCACGATGCTTCTCGTCACGGTCAACAGCGGCTCGACGTCGATCAAAGTGGCCGCGTTCGAGGCGAGCCCCGGCGAGGCGTCGCGGGAGAGGCCACTGCGGTGCATCGCAGCGGTCCATCATGAGGGTACGCACCTCGAGCCGGCCGAGGAGCTGCGCGCGTTTCTTCAGCAGCTGCCGGGGCCACCCACCGCGCTCGCACACCGCGTGGTGCACGGTGCCGATCGGTTCACGCACCCGGTGCGAATCGATGCGGCGGTGCGTGCGAGGATCGGGGAGCTTGCCGCGCTCGCCCCTCTGCACAACCCGCTGGCGCTGCGCTGGATCGATGCGGCGTGTGAGCTGTGCGATCGGGCCGTCGTGCAGGTGGCGGTGTTCGATACCGCGTACTTCGCGGGCCTGCCGCGCGTGGCGGCCGAGTACGCGCTGCCGCCCGCGCTCGGATGGGACCTCGGGGTGCGCCGCTACGGGTTCCACGGGCTTGCGCACGAGGCGATGTGGCAGCGCTGGTGCGAGCTGAATCCCGGACTCGAGCGCGGGGGCCGTCTGATCAGCCTGCAGCTCGGCGGTGGCTGTTCGATCACGGCGCGCGATTCGCACGGACCGCGTGACACCTCGATGGGGTTCTCGCCGCTCGAGGGGTTGGTGATGGCGAGCCGCTGCGGGGACATCGACGCGGCGGTCGTGCCGTATCTGGCCGAGCGCCTCTCACGGTCACCGGCGCGGCTGATCGAGTCCTTCAATCGCGAGGCGGGCCTGCTCGGGCTGGCCGGGAACGCCAGTGCGAGTGAATTGCTCAAGGCGGGTGGGGCGAGCGCGGAGCGGGCCCTCGAGCTCTACTGTTATCGCCTGCGCAAATACATCGGGGCGTATCTGGCGGTGCTCGGCGGCTGTGACGGCATCGTCTTCGGCGGCGGCGTGGGCGAGCATGTGCCGCAGATCCGCGCCCGTGTGCTCAATGGACTGCGCTTCGCGGGCGTGGCGCTCGATGCGCCGGCGAATGAGGCCGCAGTCGGGCGCGACGGGCGCATCAGCAGTGCGCAGAGCGCGATTGCGGTCTGGACGGTGCGCGTGGCCGAGGAGCCGCTGCTGGCGCGCGCGGCGCTCGAGGTGCTGGGCGCGCAGCGCTAGGAGGATACCGGCCCGGGCCGCAGCGCAGCGAGTGCCCATGGGCTCTGTTTGCCCCGGTACAGCGCTTGATGGATCCGCGCCATCGCGTACGGCTCGAGATCACGCGATTGCCGCAGGCCGCCGGCGTCCAGGGGATCGAAACCGAGATCCATCAGAAGACCGGCGACCGGCGCCTTCGTCTCGGGGTGATCCGAGGCCATGAACATCACCGGGGGGGCGCCTGATACCCGCGGGTGTCGGCCATCACCGCGGCGCCGACCTGGTTCAGGGTCTTGACGATGCGCGCCTCGGGTCGCCATGCGGCGACGGCCTCGCCCGCGGAGCGGGTGAAGCTGCGCTCGAGCACGAGCACGCCCTCGCGCATCGTCAGCGGATTCATGCAATCGATGACGATCGTGCCGGCGAGCGCGCCCAGCGCCGGAACCGCCGCGGCCGCGCGAGCACGACCACGGCGGCCGCCTCCGCGGCCTCGCGTGGGCTTCGTGCACGCGCCTGCGTTTCCTGACAGAGCGATTGAACGGTGCGGTCCGAAGGATCGCGCACCCCGAGCAACAGCTCATGGCCGCTGCGGGCCCAGCCGGGGGCGGGTGCGCTGGCGACCTGGCCGGCGCCGATGAGGGCGATTGTCATGACCGCCTCGCCGGTGCGATGAACTCCCGGGAAGTCTAGTCGCCCCCGCGCGTGCCGCACCAGCGTCGCCCCGAGGCGAGCCGTGCGGGGCCGCGACCTGCGGCCTCGCACGGCAGGTCCTTACAGCTCGAACTTGATCCCCTGCGCCAGCGGCAGCGCGCCGCTCCAGTTGATCGTGTTGGTCTGCCGGCGCATGTACGCCTTCCAGGCATCCGAGCCCGATTCGCGCCCGCCGCCGGTGTCCTTCTCCCCGCCGAACGCCCCGCCAATCTCCGCCCCGGAGGTGCCGATGTTGACGTTGGCGATACCGCAGTCGCTGCCGCTCGCGCCGAGGAAGCGCTCGGCGGCGCGCAGCCGCTCGGTGAACAGCGCCGAGGACAGGCCGTAGTGGC
>JAKBBE010000225.1 GCA_021826035.1 Pseudomonadota bacterium
CCCTGACACGAGAGACGACCATGCAGTACAAGATCGCAACACTCGCGCTCGGCACCGCTCTCGCCCTCGCGGCCGCCACCGGGGCGCACGCCGACAACGCTCACCCGAACGACATCCGCATCGGCGGGTACTTCGTTCACTTCGACACCAGCGCCAGTGACATCACCGGCCCGTACACCGTGCCGGGGTTGAACACGAGCGTGAACAACACCGCTACGCTCTACCTCGGCTACGTGCGCACGCTCTCGAGCCACTTCGCCGTGGAGTTCGCCTTCGGCTGGCCGCCGCTGACGCACGCGGTGGCCCGCGGCCCCGCGGCGGTCGGATCGGTGCCGTACAACGGGCAGACCATCGCCAACATCCGCTGGCTGTCGCCGACGGCGCTGCTGGAGTACAACTTCTTCGCCCCGGACTCGCGCTGGCGGCCGTTCGTGGGCGTCGGAGTCAACTACACGTACTTCTACGACCGGCAGGTCACCGCGGCGGGAGCGGCCGTGAGCGGCGGACCGACCTCGATCTCGCTGCCGTCCTCGGTGGGCCCGGCGGTGACCGCGGGCTTCAAGTACCGCTTGAACAGCCGCTGGCACATCGTGGCGTCCTACTCGGTGGCGCAGGTCAACAGCGAGCTCACCACCGACACCGCCGGGGTGTTGCGCAGCTCCAAGGTGCATTTCTGGCCGAACGCCGTGGTGGTGTCGGTCGGGTATTCGTTCTGAGCCGATAGCGCCCGCCGCGCCCCCGGGGCAACGCTCCGGCGCGCGGCGGGCTCGGTTCGCCGCCGCGGCGCCGCCGGCGGACGCGCGCGTCTGAGCATTGTCATACAATGCGCGCCGGCCCCGCGAGGGCGGGCGCGGACAGCACCAGTCAGTGAGCGCAGTACCCTACCACCGTCACAGGCGCACAGCGGCGCGGCATGCACCGCGGCGATGGCTGCCCGGTTGGGCCGGGTGGCTCGCGCTGCTCGCCTTTGGATTGCGCGCGCTGGTCCCGCTCGGCTTCGAGCCGGACGCACGGGCGCTTTCGATCGAGATCTGCCACGAGGGCTTTCCGGCAGGCTTCTTCGCCCACGGTGCCCCCCGCCAGGGTGCGCCCGCGGGCCATACGGTCACGCACTGCGCGTTCTGCAATGGCACCACCCCGGTGTCTGCCTATGCATTCGCCGGGCTCACCCTGCGGGCCCCGTACGCGGTCGCGCTGCGCGAGCTTGAGCCGACCTCGATCCTGAGCGTTCCGCTGGCGCACACGCCCCAGGCGCGTGCCCCCCCGACTGTCGTCTGATCGGTCCGATCTGCCGCCGCCTCGGCGTCCCTGCGGGGAGCGCCGCGGCGCGGCGTCCTGTGATTGCGATTCAGACGGCGGCCCCGCACCGGAGGCGGCGCCGCGGGAGATTCACTGTGATAGACCATTCCTCGTGCCGAGCAGCGCGCCAGCGCCGCCGGCTGTCCGCTCATTCGAGGGCCGCGGGACTCGGCGTGCTGGCCGCGCTCGGGCTGATGCCGCTCACCGCCTGGGCGGCCTCCTACGGCGGGGTGCGCGGCCAGGTGCAAGGCGCGCACAACCAGCCCATGGCCGGCGTGCGGGTGACGTTGCGTTCGGCCGCATCCGGCAGCGTCGAGACGACGCGCACCGATGCGCACGGCCGGTTCAATTTTCCGACGGTGTCGATCGGGACGTACCGAGTCACGGTGCGCCGCAAGGGCTTCGAATCCCAGAGCGAGCCGGTGACGGTGGAGGCGGGCTATTTCCCCGCGCCGATCCTGCACCTGCTGCCGGTCTCGACGTTCCATCGGGTGGTCGTACACGGCAACCGAGTGCCGGTGGTCGCCTCGGTCACCCCGATCACGCTGGTCAGCCAGCAGGACATCCTCTCGACGCCGGGGGCGATCAACGCCAACAGCCTCTCGATGATTACCGACTACGTGCCGGGCGCCTACGAGGCGCACGACATGCTGCACATCCGCGGCGGTCACCAGACCTCCTGGCTGATCGACGGGGTGGAGATCCCGGACACCAATATCGCCGAGAGCCTCGGGCCGGCGATCGACCCCGAGGACATCCAGACGCTCGGCGTCGAGCGCGGCAGCTATAACGCCGATGAGGGGGATCGCACCTACGGGGTGTTCAACGTCATCCCGAAGACCGGGTTCGGCGTGCGCAATCAGGGCACGCTGTCGGTCTCGGCGGGCAATTTCGGTCAGACCGACGACTACCTGAGCGCGGCGAGCCACAAGGGCAACTTCGCCTATTACGTCAGCGCCGAGGGCAACCGCAGCAATCTCGGTCTGCAGACCCCGGTCGCCGAGGTCATCCACGACCAGTCGCAGGGCTATGGGCTGTTCACCAACCTGCAGTACAACCCCAGCGCCAATAACGAGCTGCGCTTCGTCGCGCAGTTGCGCCAGGATACCTACCAGATCCCCAATTGCATCACGCCGCTGCCGAACGACCCGCAGTGCGTCGGGCAGCTCGGCGACGTGCAGAAGGAAGCGGACAACTTCGCGCTGCTCTCCTGGGTCCATACGTTCACCAGCAACATCGTGCTCACCAGCTCCCTGATGTATCACTTCGAGCGCGCCGCGTACGATGGCTCGCCGAGCGACTTCCCGGTCATCACCACCTTCCACCACAGCTCGCAGTACGAGGGCGGGGAGGAAAACCTGCGCATGCACTTCAGCCACAATCACGTGGACGTCGGGGTGTACGGCTTTGCGCAGCAGGATCACGCGGACTTCAATCTCGCCTTCCCGGGCGGCAGCCCGGCGTCGCTGCAGGAACTGCAGAACCCGACCGGCCAGCTGATCGATGCGTGGGTGCAGGATACCTATGACGTCTCGCACTGGGTGCACCTGTCGGCCGGGGTGCGCGAGTCGCACTTTGCCGGACTTGTCACCGAGAACGCGACCGACCCGCGCTACGGCATGACGGTGCGTCTGCCGGTGCTCAACTGGGTCTTAAGCGCGTTCTGGGGCAAGTACTACCAGGCGCCGCCGCTCGAGGCGCTCACCGGAAACCTCGCCGCGTACGCCTCGACCCAGAGCAGCCAGTTCCTGCCGCTGCATGGGGAGCGCGACAAGGAGCGCCAGTTCGGCGTGACCATCCCGGTGAAGGGGTGGACCATCGGGGCGGATTATTTTGTCACTCAGGCGCAGAACTTCTTCGACCACAACCCGATCGGCAGCTCCGACATCTACCTGCCGGTCACCGACCAGGGGGCGCTCATCCGCGGCACCGAGCTCACGGTGCGCTCACCGGCGTTCTGGCGCTACGGCCAGGTGCACCTGGCGTACTCGAACCAGACCGCACAGTGCTTCGGGTCGATCAGCGGCGGCCTGCTCGTCGCCGGCACCGCCTGCGGTAATTACACCGCGCTCGATCACGATCAGCGCAACACGCTCAACGTCGGCTACAACCTCGATCTGCCCGAGCACTATTTCGTCGGGACGAACGTTTCGGTCAACTCGGGACTCTCGAACGGATTTGCCGGCCCGCCGAGCTATCAGCCGAGCCACCTGCCGAGCTACGCGATCATCGATCTGACGGTGGGGCGCAACTTCAGTCGAGACCTGCAGGTCTCGGTGACGGCGCTGAACCTCACCAACAAGCACCTGATGACCGACAACAG
>JAKBBE010000044.1 GCA_021826035.1 Pseudomonadota bacterium
ATTCCGCAGCGCATGGCGCATAGCCGGTGCGGAGGTCCTTACCGCATACCAGTTCTGAACTCACGCTGCTGACTGGGGACTGACTGCGTTCTCGACGCGGAATCGCGCTGATCGCGCTCGCTTCGCGCGCCGAGATCCTGGGCCTGTTCGCGCTGATCGGCGCGAGCGTGCTCATCTACCTGCTGCAGACCCGGCTGTTCCGTCGACGCGGATGACGGTCGGTCGCGCGGCGGGCAAGTCCGATCACGGCGCCGGCGCCGCCGTCAGGGACTCGGTGCCGATCCAGCGCAGCGGCGCGGCCCGGCGCACCACGAACAGCCAGCAGCACGCGCCGACGATCGCCACCGCACCCGCCACCAGGAACGCGGCCTGGTACCGGCCGGTCCAATCGATCAGCGCGCCGGTGACGATCGGAGCGACGATGCCGGGCACGTTGCCGATCGCATTCTGGAGCCCGATCCACTTGCCCGCAGCGCGGGGTCCCGCGAGCATCTGACCGATCGTGTAGAGGTTGAAGGAACACAGTCCGAAGGCCGCCGACGAGGTGAGCAGCCCCGCGATCGCGACGCGCGCGTTACCCAGCGCGCAGGCCATCATGCAAAGAAAGCCGATGAATTGCGAGGCAGCGATGATCGCTATGCGCACGCGGCTCGGATCGGCACCGCGGACGATCCGTCGGTCGGTGAACCAGGCGGCGCCGTAGCAAATCGCCGTCGACAGCGCGTACAGGGCGCCGCCCAGACGGGCCATGGTGGCGAGCGAGTAGCCCTGAGACCTGACGAGGTACAGCGGCAGCCAGGACAACACCAGATAGAACGGGTAGTTCGCGCAAAAGTGACCGATGCTCGCACCCCACAGCTCGCGCTTCGCGAGGAGCTCGCGAAACGGCGGCTCCGGTACGTGGGCGTCGCTCTGCGCCTTCGTCGCAAGGGCCCGCGTGCGCATCACCCAGGGAGCGAGCCACGCCAACGAGATGGCGCCGAACACGATGAACAGCGGACGCCAGCCGGCCGCCGCGATGAACAGTCCGCCGACGAAGGTGCCGACCGCCGGCCCGGAGAAAACGCCGGAGACCACCAGCGCGTTGGCGACGCCCAGCCGTTCGGGCGGCAAATGCTGCGCCAGCAATTTCGAGCTTGCCGGAAAGCCCGCACTCTCGCCGAGACCGAGCAGAACCCTGAGCATCAGCAGCATCGCGAATCCGCTCGCGAATCCCGTCGCAATCGTCGCCGCCGACCACAGCGCGAGGCCAAGGGTGAGCGTGCGATACGCGTTGAACCGCTGAACGGACCAGGCGGCGAGGATCTGTCCCGGCACGTAGACCCAGAAGAACGCGGACACCAGTGTGCCGTACTGGATGTTCGACAGACGCAGATCGGTTTTGATCAGCGGGGCCGCGGTCGCAAGATTGCCGCGGTCGACGTAGTTGATGAAAATCGCGAGCGCCATCAACACGACGATGCCGCGGCTGAAATGAACGGGCCCCGCGTGGCCCCTCGGGCGATGCTCGTTCTTGTTCATGGAACTCCCCGATGGTGCTGGGCTAATCTGTCACGGAAGCCGGCGGCTGTCGCGGTATTTCGGTGCCACGCGGGCGCCGCCCGACCGCTCGGCCAGCGCCCAAACCGCCAATCCGGGGAAGCCAAGCGATGCCACAGCGACGACTGATCGGTTCCGGTTCGAGCTTCGAGGCCGAGATCGGCTATTCCCGCGCCGTCGTTCAAGGGGACTGGGTGTTCGTGGCCGGCACCACCGGCTTCGACTACGCCGCGATGACGATCGCCGACGATCTGCCCGCACAGACCGAGCAATGTCTCAAAAACATCGCCGCCGCGTTGGCCATGGCGGGATCGTCGCTGCGCGACGTGGTGCGGGTCAGGTACATCCTGCCGAATGCGGCGGACTTTCACCAGTGCTGGCCCATCCTACGAAAGCACTTCGGCGAGGTGCGTCCGGCGGCGACCATGCTCGCCGCCGGCCTCGCGGATCCCCGAATGCGCATCGAGATCGAGGTGACCGCGCTCAAGCAGTCGGCGCCCCTCAGACGTCCCCGTTCGCGGCGAAAATCCGTGTCGCGAGGATAACGAGCAGGGTATCCTGCCGATGGCCGGATCACTGACCGACGGGGGAGAAGTCGATGAGTGCGACCGTGAGAATCGAATCGTTCCCGATGCAGCGGGGTACCGACCGGGGATTCTTCCTGATCCTATTGACCTTGATCTGGGCGGGAATCGTCGCCGGTTTCGTTCCCGACATGTTCCTGCACCTCGAGGGGCACCACGTTGCCTACGCATGGATCGTGCACGTGCATGCGATCGCTTATCTCGGTTGGCTCGCGCTGCTGACCACGCAGATGGCGCTGATTCGCTCGGACCGTCGAGACGTTCACCGGCGGGTCGGGTGGATCGGGCTCGGGCTGATCGTCGCGATGGTGGTGCTCGGACCAGCGGCCGCGGTGATCATGGCGCAGCGAAAGTTCGGGACGCCGGGTAGCGACCCGTCGTTCCTGATCATTCAGTTCATGATCGTCGCGAATTTTGCGGTGACGGCATTGGCCGCGTTCGCGCTGCGCCGCAATAGCGCGGCGCATCGGCGGCTGATGATCCTCGCGACGATATTTCTGAGTTCCGCGGGGTTCAGCCGCTGGCTCGCCCCACCGCTCGGTCCGTTGCTCGGCACGGGGGCCGGGTCCCTGTATCTACAACTCTTCGTGTGCAGCGACATCCTGCTGCTCGCGATCGGGGTTCACGATTGGCTGACGCGTAGACGTTTGCAGCGCGCGTACGCGATCGCCGCGCCGCTCGGTATCCTGAGCCAGGTGCTGATGGTGTGGATCTACACGCTACCCGGGTGGAAGTCGATCGCGGTTCGACTCATCGGACACTGACGCCTCTTTCGATGGCGGTGGGCTTCGAGTTGGAGATCGGCACATGAAGAAACTCAAGCACGAAGCGGAACTGTTCAAGGCGGCCTTGCTGGCTGGAATTCAGTATGCGGAGGCGCGCAAGGCGGTCGAATTCGAGGCAACCGACTCGGCGAGCGACAAGGCCCTCTATGTGTACCGCTTGCTCGTCCATGACCAGCGCATCGCACCCATGCCGGAAGACCAGATCAGTGAGAAGTCGATACGACATCGGCTCGCGACCTGGTATGCGCATCAGTTGCCCGACGGCCACCCACTGTTGACGTAGCCCGTGGCGGCCTCGTTGACGGATCTCGAGTCGATCCGCCGACCCGACGCGTTACTCCTCGAGTGACCGTCCCTGGGCGAACCGCCGTCGGCGGCGCGTGAGTTGTCCGCGAGGTGTGTCGCCGCAACGCTCCGGGGCTCACGCTCAGATCGTTCCGGTCAGCGCGTCACGATCGGCAGCACGACCTGCGAAGGGTGCATGCGGTCGTGGTAGATGCGAATCGTCGCCCGCCTTCTTTTCGCGGAGACGCTCTCCGATACCTCGGTCTGCAGATTTCGCGAGAACATCGGAAAGAAGGCGCCCGACACTTGGATGCGGATTCGATGTCCCTTCTTGAAGACGTTGCTGGTCACCGGGCCATTGACGTCGATCTCATAGATCCGCCCCGGCCGGAGGAGCTGGCGTCCCTTGGCGAGGTCGCGATAGCTCGCCCGTTGCACGTCGTCGCCGGGATTCATTTCGTTCCAGGCGGCGCCGTTCGGCGCGACATCGTACAAGCGCACCCAAAGATCCGCGTCCCGGCAATTGCAACGGATGAAGAGGCGAGCGTCGATGGGTCCGGTCACTTCGGTGTCTACCGCGAGCGGTTGGCTGTCGAACGTGAGCAAATCACGGCGGACGGCGAGGTACCGGTAATCATGTCCTCCGGAGACCCCGGTATATCGGTCGGTGACCGGATGGGCCGGATCGGAAACGAAGGCGCTGTACCCTTGCGCCTTCGGCTTCGTCCGGCCGAGCGAGCCAGGCTTACCCGGCGCCGCGGCACCCAGGTAAAACGGGGTCGGCGTCGATGGCGGGGGCCATGATTGACTATCGCGCCAGGTGTCCGCGCCCATCACGTAGTAGCGCACCGGAGGCCTTCGGTCGACGCCGTTGTCGATGCCTCGCAGGTAATGGTCCATCCAATCGAGCACCGTGTCGTCGTGGTTGACCTTGGCGTTGTCCGGAAATGGTCGGTCGCCCGCTCTGGCGACGCCGGTGGACGTGACGCCGTGCACCCAGGGTCCGATCACCAACGCCACCTTCTTGTCGGACCATGCCGCTCGCGTCGCCAGCAGACCATTGAAGTTGACGGTCGCACCGACCGGACCGTAGTAATCGTCGTACCAACCGGACACATTCAACACGGCGGCGTGTGTGCGAGCGTACTTTCCACCCAAGTCCGCCCAGTGCCACCAGGGGTCGTCGACCGGATGGCGGAGCCATTCGTAGTAGTAGGGGGCGAGTCCGCGCAGTGCGCCCATGGCGTCCAAGGGAAGCACGTTCTCCATGCGCAGGCCGCGTCGACTCCAGGCGGCCACGGCTGCGTCGTCGGTCGTCGGACCCGGGATATTTTTCTTCACCCGGACATCGGGCGCGATGTAGTCCCAGATCCATTGGATCCACGACAAGTCGTAGGTGCCTCCCGCTTAGAAAAAGTGGCGGTGTGACGAGAAAGTCATGGCCGGGACCATTGCGAGCAAGTGCGGCGGATTCTCGACCGCAGCAAGCCATTGCACCGCGCCCGGATAGGACAAGCCGAAGGTGCCCACCTTGCCGTTCGACCACGATTGCTTCGCGGCCCATTCGATCGTGTCGTAGCCGTCCTTGCCTTCGTTCTGGTAGGGAACGAACACGCCGCCCGAACCGTAGCGTCCGCGGACATCCTCGACGACGACCGCATACCCGCGCTCGAGCGCATGGCGGAACGTCGTGTAGTCGTGCAACGCGTTCTGGGCTCCATAAGGCGTTCGGTACACGAGGACCGGGAACGGGCCCTTGCCGGCGGGAATGCCGATATAGGCGCGAAGCTGGACCCCGTCGCGCATGGGTATCGACGTCACCCGATAGGCGTCGCGCCGCGCCTCGCCGTGCGCCGGGAAGACGGATGCGAGCACCGTCATCAGCAGGGCAACGATGGATGTTCTGCGCGACATGCCGTGTGCGCTCCCTGATCGGTCGTTGCGTGGGTCGGGCCCAGGCCGGACGGTCAGCTTCGATGGGGCCCGCGAGCACCGACGTTGCGCCTCGATCGCCACGGGATCCTCGATGCAGGCCATCGTCGAAAGGTGGTGCCTACACGAAGATTTCCTCCGCGTCGGCTCAGCCGCCGAAGACTTTCTTCAGCAGCTCAGTGCCGCGCGCGGCGGGGTTGTCCCGGATCGACTGCTCCTCCTCGCCGATCACCGTGAACAGGCCGTCCAGTGTCTTGCGGGTCACGTAATCGTCGAGGTTGAGCGGGGTGTCGTGGTGGTTCGCGGGCTTGCCGCCGAACGATTGCAGCGCGCCGAGTGCGCCGCCGATCTCGCCGCCGAAGCCGCTCGACGTGAACGCCTTGTACTTGCGGGTCACGCCCACGCTGTCGGTGGCCGCGGCGACGATCGGGTGAATTCGGGCGGCCAGCGCCTGGCCCGCGACGCGCCGGAAGTAGTCGGTCGCGGCGTGATTGCCGCCGGTGAGAATCCGGCGGGCGTCGCTCAGGGTCATTTTGCGAATCGCGTCGCCGAATATCTGCGCGACCTGGGGAACCGCCTTCTCGGCGGCGCGGTTCATGCTGAGCTCGAACGCATCGACCTTGGCGCCCTGGCCCAGTTTGCGCGCGAGGTTTGCCGCCTGCTCGAGCCTGCCCGGCAGCGGAATGCGGACCTTGGCGTTGTTCCAGAAACCGTTCCTGCGGCCGAGGCTGCGGATCGCGTTCGTGGTGCCCTTCGCCAGGGCTTCCTTGAGACCGGCCGCGATCTCGGTGGTGGGCAGGCCCCTGCCCAGCTGAGCGGTATTGCGCGGCCCATTGACCGCTTTCAACAAATCCTGGAAGGGATTGCCGCCGGCATGAGCCGCCGAGAGACCGGTTGCGCTCAGGGCGGCCGCGAACAGGGCATGTCGTACGATGAGGCGCATGATGACCTCGCAGAGTCTCGAAGGACTACCGTATAGTCTATCCGTCGGGCCGGCTCGGGGCACGGTAAACTCACCAGTTGCGTAGTGGTTCCCTGGCGGATCGAAGCGATGGGAGTAACATTCCCGAATCGCCGGCGTCGGGCGCTGTTTTGCGGGGTTTCGAAATGCCAGAGACGAAGGCCGGCTTGCGCGCTGCCCCGCCGGCGGCGATGCAGGCGACCGATACGACCGATCCAACGTACTTCCACCGGGTGGTCGACTGCCAGTGGGCCTGCCCCGCCCACACCGATGTGCCGGAGTACATCCGGCTGATCGCGCAGGGTCGGTTCGCCGACGCCTATCTGTTGAACCGCGAGTCGAACGTGTTCCCCGGGATACTCGGGCGGGTCTGTGATCGTCCTTGCGAGCCGGCCTGCCGGCGCGGGCGCGTCGAGGACAAGCCGGTGGCGATCTGCCGCCTCAAGCGGGTCGCGGCCGATCTGAAGGGAACGGGAATCGCGGCCCGGCTGCCGAAGGCGCCGGCCAGCCGGAACGGCCAGCGGATCGCGTGCATCGGCGCCGGTCCCGCGTCCTTGACGGTCGCGAACGATCTGGCGCCGCTGGGCTACGCCGTGACGATCTTCGAGCGGCACGGCGCGCCGGGCGGACTGATGCGGACCAACATCCCCTCGTTCCGGCTGCCGCAGTCCGTGCTCGACGAAGAGATCGGCGTGATACTCGATCTCGGCGTGTCGCTGAAACTCGGCTCGCCGATCGACAGTCTGAGCCGGTTGCTCGCGGAGGGGCGGTTCGATGCGATTTTCGTCGGCTCGGGCGCGCCGAAGGGCAAGGATCTGCCGCTGCCGGGCCGTCAAGCCGCCAACGTTCACATCGGCATCGATTGGCTCGAATCGGTCGCGTTCGGTCACACCGGTTCGATCGGCGAGCGGGTGCTGATCATCGGCGTCGGCAACACCGCGATGGATTGCTGCCGCACGTCGATGCGTCTCGGCGCGAAGAGCGTGAAGGTCATGGCGCGCAAGCCGCGCAGCTTCTTCAAGGCGTCCGACTGGGAACTGGAGGATGCCGAGGAAGAACGCGTCGAGATCGTCGTGAACCACGCGCCGACGGCCTTCGTTCTCGACGCCGGCCGGGTGGTCGGCATGCGCTTCGATCGAATGGAGTACGACCTCGACGGCACCCGGATCGTCGCGGAGCGCGTCGTCGACGAAGTGACGATTCCCTGCGACGAGGTGATCCTCGCGATCGGCCAGGAGAACGCGTTCCCGTGGATCGAGCGCGACGCGGGCGTCGAGTTCGACCGCTGGGACCGGCCGGTGGTCGATCCGCTCACCTTCCAGTCGACCCGCCCGGAGGTGTTCTTCGGCGGCGACGCCGCGCAGGGACCGAAGAACATCATCTGGGCGGTCGAGCACGGTCACCAGGCCGCGCTCTAGATCCACGCCTATTTGAGCGGTCGGGCGCCCGCGGGAGGCCGTCCGGCTCTCCAGCCGAAAGATGGGCCTGCACGAATGGGCCTACAAGAACGACTACGCACCGCTCGAGCGACGGCTGATGCCGCACGTCTCGCTCAAGGAACGGTTCAAGAAGATCAGCATCGAGGTGGAACTCGGCTTCACCCCGGAACAGGCCGCGCAGGAAGCGCAACGCTGCCTGAACTGCGACGTGCAGACCGTGTTCGAGGCGCCGCAGTGCATCGAATGCGACGCCTGCGTCGATATCTGCCCGGTGGACTGCCTGACGATCGCCGCGAACGGCTCCGAAGTCGAGGTGCGCGCCCGGCTGCGGGCCCCCGCGCTCGACCCGTCGCAGCCGCTGTTCGTGTCCGCGCCGTTGAAGCAGACGGGCCGCATCATGGTCAAGGACGAGAACCTTTGCCTGCATTGCGGCCTGTGTGCGGAGCGCTGTCCGACCGCCGCCTGGGACATGCAGAAATCCACCCTTCACTGGCCTCACGCCGATAACGGAAGTTCGACATGTCACTCACCCGAGCGAAAGACCGCGTAAACGATTTCGTGATCAAGATCGCCACGGTCAACGGCACCGGTTCGGCGAGCGCCAACGGGCTGCTGTTGAAGTCGATCTTTCGCAGCGGCGTGCCGGTCGTCGGCAAGAATTGCTTCCCGTCGAACATCCAGAGTCTGCCGACCTGGTACGAGATCCGCGTCACACGCGACGCGCACCGCGCGCGCTCCGGCCGCGTCGATCTGATGGTGGCGTTGAACCCCGAGACCTACGCGCGCGACCTGAAGGACGTCGTATCCGGCGGCTTCTTCGTGTACGACTCGACCTGGCCGCGGCCGGCGCTCGAGAAGCGCGACGACGTCACGGTGCTGGGCGTGCCGTTGGCGCGGCTCTGCAACGAGAATTTCGAGGGCGTACACACCCGGATATTGATGAAGAACATTTGCTACGCCGGCGTGCTCGCCGCGCTGTGCTCAATCGACCTGGGTGTCATGCGCAGTTTGCTCGGCGAGATCTACGCGAAGAAGCCGAAGCTCGTCGACTCCAACATGAAAGCGATCCAATTGGGCTACGACTACGCGCGCGCGAATTTCGAATGCCCGCTCGGCTTGCGCGTCGAGAAGATGGACGCGACCCGCGGCCACGTGATGATCGACGGCAACACGGCCGCCGCGCTCGGCTGCGTGTACGCCGGCGCGACCGTCGGGGCTTGGTATCCGATCACGCCATCGACCTCGCTGATGGACGCGTACAAGGGATTCTGCGAGCAGCTGCGGGTCGATCCGGCCACGGGTCGCAAGAACTACCTGATGATCCAGGCCGAGGACGAGCTCGCCTCGATCGGCTTGGTCATCGGCGCCTCATGGAACGGCGCCCGCGCGTTCACGGCGACCTCGGGGCCCGGCATCTCGCTGATGCGGGAGTTCCTCGGCCGCGCCTATTACGCCGAGGTGCCGGCGGTGGTGTTCGACGTGCAGCGCGTCGGACCGTCCACCGGCATGCCGACGCGCACGCAGCAGTGCGACATCCATTCCGCGGCCTACGCGTCGCACGGCGACACGCGGCAGGTATGCCTGTATCCGTCGAGCCCCGAAGAATGCTTCGAATTCGCCGTGACCGCGTTCGATCTGGCCGAGCGGCTGCAGACCCCAGTACTCGTGCTGTCGGATCTGGACATCGGCATGAACGACTGGATGTGCCCGCAGTTCCGCTGGGACGACGGGTACCGCCCTGATCGCGGCAAGGTGCTGGATGCCGAGCACTGGCGAAGATCGACCGCTTCTGGCGATATTACGACCACGACGCGGACGGCATTCCGTATCGCACGCTGCCGGACGTCGCGACCAAGGGCGCCTACTTCACGCGCGGCTCGGGCCACAACCAATACGGCGGCTACACGGAAGACTCCACCGAATACCAGATCGTCGTCGACCGTCTGCGCAAGAAGTGGATGACGGCCGCACACCTGGTGCCCCAGGCGGTGGTCGAGCCGGCCGAGCAGACGACGGACATCGCGATCGTCAGCGTGGGCAGCGGCGACGCCGCGGTGCGCGAGGCGCTCGCCCGGCTGCGCGCGAGCGGCGTCCACCTCGATTACCTGCGCGTGCGCGCCTTTCCGTTCGGCGAGGAGGTGCAGCGCTTCCTCGCCGGGCACCGTTTGAATTTCGTGGTGGAACAGAATCGGGACGCCCAGCTGCGCACCCTCCTGATGATGGAGACGGCGGTCGAGCGGAC
Organism: Pseudomonadota bacterium; assembly: GCA_021826035.1. The sequence continues at coordinate 9,768 of JAKBBE010000044.1, forward strand.
GCGACTGCGGTCCATCTTGCACTACAACGGCATGCCGATGCCGGCGAGCTACGTGACCGACGGGGTCCTCGCCGTGATCGCACCGGACCGGCTGGCCGCCCGGCTGGTCGGCTGAACACGCGGAAATCTGCAATGACCTTCATGAGCAAACCCAAAGTCGCCCATCCGGACTTGCCGCGGAACGCGCTCGGCCTCACGCGCCGCGACTACGAGGGCGCGAATTCCACGCTCTGCGCCGGCTGCGGTCACGATTCGATCACCGCGGCCGTGGTCGAGGCTTGTTGGGCCAATGCGGTCGAGCCGCACACGGTCGTGAAGCTCTCGGGAATCGGCTGCTCCTCGAAGACGACCGCCTACTTCGTGAACGGCGCGCATGGCTTCAATTCGGTGCATGGCCGGATGCCGTCGATCGCGACGGGGGCCAATGCGGCGAATCGCAAACTTCACTACATCGGCGTCTCCGGCGACGGCGATACCCTGTCGATCGGACTCGGCCAGTTCTGCCACGCGATCCGCCGCAATCTGAACATGGTCCACATCATCGAGAACAACGGCGTGTACGGCCTGACCAAGGGCCAGTTCTCGGCCACCGCCGACCTCGGTTCCAAGGCGAAACGCGGCGAGGTGAACCGCCAGCCGCCGATCGATCCGGTGCAGCTCGCGATCACGCTCGGCGCCTCGTTCGTCGCGCGCAGCTTCTCGGGCGACAAGGCGCAGCTCGTGCCGTTGCTGCGGGCGGCGATGCGCCACGACGGGTTCTCCCTGATCGACGTGATCTCGCCGTGCGTGACGTTCAACGATCACGAGGGCTCGACGCGCAGTTACGCCTATGCCCGGGAGCATTACGAAGAAGCCGTGCACGCGGATTTCGTGCCGTTCGCCGCCGAAATCGCGGTCGATTATGCGGATGGCGCGGCGCAGACGGTGACCCTGCATGACGGCAGCCGGATCGTGTTGCGCAAGGTGGCCGCCGACTACGACCCGTCCGATCCCGGGGTCGCGCTCGACGCGATCCAACAGCGCATGCGCCGCGGCGAGTACCTGACCGGTTTGTTGCACATCGCCCGCGATGCCGCGGACATCCACGCACTCGGTGCGACCCCGGATACGCCGTTGAACGCGATTCCGTACGAGTCGCTGAGTCCCGGCGGCGACGCGCTGCGACGCGTCCTCGACGCCTTTCGCTGAATCGCGGCGGCGCCACGATCGGCCGCGCGCGGCAGCGCCTGTTCGTGGCTCGCGGGACCACGCTGCGACTGCAGGTACTTGGACAGGGTGCGACCCGCTCCATCACGCTCGTGACCGGCGCGCGCACGGTGCTGGATGCGCCGGCGTCGCCGGAGCCGCTGATGTTCGTGCGCTCGGTGATCAACTGGCGTGGCCATTTCGTGCCCTGTTCCGGGACGGGGCCGCTGGCACCGGTCGCGATCGAGGTGAGCGAGTGCGACTTCGCGAAGTACGGATACATTCGCGTCGCGGCGGCGGCGGATAGTAATTTCAAACGACCCATGCGGTCCAAGGCTGCCCACCACCTTGTTACGCGTAACCGGCCTTATGTTGAGCCCAAGCTTGGGGGCCGCGTGGTCAGCGTGGCAAATCGGGGCGCCAGTAGGCTTCTGCTGAGGGCCCCCGGACGTTGACAGGGTGCCAAATCAGCGTGCCGCGCTATACGCATGCCACCGACTCTGCCGTTCTCTGGAGTCGGGACACGGGGACCCCTTCCGGCTCGCTCACCGGTCAATGAAATCGGGACTTATCCTCCCGTTCACAGCAGGCTGGACTGCGCCGGCGGCCCCCGCGCCCCAAGCGGCAGCTCGCTCTGGGACCGCTCCGGTGCCGCGCGCTCCAGGTGCGACAGGATCTTCGCAATGAGCTGCGGCTCCTCGATGCTGGCGATGATCTTCAGCTGCCCACCACAGCGAGTACAGCGCTCGATCTCGACACCGAACACTCACTTCAGCCGTCGCGCCCAGCTCATCGTCACATGCCGCGGGGTCGATGGCTTGGTCGGATCCGCGCCATACACCGGCGGCGGCGCTGCACCACGGCCCCGCTGCGCCGGCGTCACCGCCGCCCGATAATTGCTGTGCGGGGCAAACACGCCGTGATACCGCGTCAAGTGCATCCGCGGCGTCGGCACCAGCGCCGCGAGGCGCGCCATCAGATCCAGCGGGCGATTGCGCCGAGGCGCATCTTGGGCGCCCCGGGTGATCGATCAGCGCAAACGCGCTGCAAGCGTATAGGCCATCGTGAGCGAAGCCACCGCGGGGCCAAGCAATGATGCCACGAGGCGCACGATGAGCATGATATCGGAATCCCCGGGGAGCAGCAGCCACAATGGCACCAGCGCGATGACCACGATCAGCGCGATTCGCGTGATTTGGAACCAGAGTTTGTGAAAGAAATGCGCGGTGAGCGCATTGTCCGGCAGATCCGAGTCCGCCACGCGAAAGAGCCGTCCGGTCAGTGCGGCCGCCGGCAGCATCGCCAACGGCAAGCCGATCGCGAGACTCGCCAATGCCACCAAACCGAGGCCGAGGAAGAACGGCGCGGCAGCCAGGTTTGGCAAATCGTGAACCGGCCCGAAACCCATGGTGACGGAAAACGCCGCGAGCATCACCAGCAGCACGAGTATCAAGATGAAAAGGACGGCGCACAATACGAGCCAGACGGAGAATTCTCCCAGTGAGATGCGCGCGGCAAGCTCATGCATATGCGCCTTCTCTTGCTCCGTGTAGCCGAAGCCGGGCGCATACCCGCCGCGGCGATCCACGAGGTCCATGTTGCGGGACCAATAACGCACCAACAGTGCGAGCCAGCGCACGAGCGCAGGCCGGTATTCAAGGGAAGGCATCGCGACCACTTCTCCTCAGTGAGCGGCTGCCGGGGTTGCACCTATCGGGCCAAGCGTGCCTCGGGATACCGAGATTGCGGCGCGTGTGAATTTGCCTACAGGCATTCATTGCTTCGGGTAGATCTCCTGCCAACTCGAGCGCACCGGATCGACCACGCCGTTCGGGTTGAAGGTGCCGTTGTTCTGAATGGTGGTCTGGCCATCCGATGAAATCCAGGTGTGGTCGTACTGATCGCTCAGTTTGATGGTGCGTCCGGTACTTGGATCCGTGTATTGCTGCTGGTCGAGCGATATCATTTCCTGTCTCTGAGCGCTCTTGTCGATGGCGCCCTGGGTCGCACTGGCGGCCTGCATGGATCTAGCGGTTTGCGCCTCGAGATTTCTCCGGAAGACCTTTCCTCGTTGGATCATCGCGCGATTGACATCCGCGTAGTGCTGCTGAATGGACCGGAAATGCCGGGAATTTCCCTGCTGCCAAGCGCGAAAGCCCGCTTTCTCATCGCGAATCATGCGGCGCTGCCACTGCGGATTGACCCGCGCCTGGAAGAGGCCAAAAAGTTGCGGCTCTGCGAGCAGCGCGGACAGGTGCCCTTTGGGCGCGCGAACGATCTCAATGTTCGGAGCGGTGCAGTCGCGGCGCCGCACCGGCGGCACACCAAACATCGCCGGGTGTAGCGTTTCGGTGCAGGAAATGACGGTGGACATCATTTCCTGCACCAGATGGCGGTCACGCCAGTATTCAACCTGCACGCGCGCGCCATCCAGAGTGATCCTCGGCGTCGGGATACCATAGCGAGCCGATATCTCGACCTCATGCTGGCGCATCAATTGCTGCTGACGCGCGATGCCCGCTCGGCCGGCGGCCCGCAGCGGCAGGACGGATTCGATCCGCGCGCCCGGAGCGAGGTGGGGAACGACGATCTCGGTGAGGAATTGCGCCGCGGTATCGATATCGATGCCCCGACAACGTGGGTTCTGCAGATTGCTGCTGGACCAAGACCACCGGACGCCCGGCATCATCAGGATCGCGGTTATGCCGTCCGGACTCAACATCGTGAATTTTGGCTCGCCGTCCATCGCATGGCATTGGTTGGGCGGATTGGTGATGACGCCGCCGAATTTCCAACCATTTGGCACCGGCACCGAGTACGCGGTCATCCCGTAGCGCGGATCGGTGATCGTCTCCCGGTGGGTGCCGGACCAGGTGATGATCGCGGCGTTCGCCGCCAAGGCGCCGAGGAGGCTCCCCGCCGTTGCGATCGACCAGGCGAGCACGGGCATCGTCAAACGCATGGATTTCATGTCGGACGTTCCCCGGCGTCAGCCGTCGTTTACTCAATATAGGTACGCGTCAGGAATATGGAAACCGACTTACGCACGCAGTTTTTTCCACGCCATCGTGCCCGCGGGTGATGGCCGATGCCGAAAGCTGCTGCGGCGCAAGCAAAATTTCCAAATGCCCTTGAAATCCGCACCGTCGGCCTACTTGCTCAACGCCTCCAACCTGGTGAGGTCGCGCTGAGCGGGCTGGTACCCCTGCGCAGCGGCCTTGCGGAACCACGCCACTGCCCGCTGCCTATCCTTGGGTACGCCGGCGCCGTCGGCACGCGCGATTCCCAGGTCGTACTCGGCGTCCGGATACCCTTGTGCCGCGGCCTTGCGAAACCAGAACACCGCCTTCGTATAGTCTTTGGGGACTTCGGTCCCTTGTGCGTACATGGCACCAAGCGCGGCCTGCGCCCGATCATATCCCTGAGACGCCGACTCGCCGTACCACATGACCGCAGCCCGAGGGTCTTTTGCCACACCATCACCCATTTCATAGGCGACCGCGAGGTAATACTGCGCATAGCGGTTCCCCTGCTCGGCCGCGAGCTTGCACAGCGCGGCCGCCTTGGCCGGATCCTTGGCGACTCCGTTTCCGTCCTTGTACAGCAAGCCCAGGTTGTACTGCGCCTGCGCGTATCCGAGTTCAGCGGCCTTCTCGAACCATCCCGCGGCCTGCGTCGCGTCCTTCGGCACGCCAATCCCCTTGGCATACATCACACCGATGTCGTACAACGCATCCGGATAGTGCTGGTCCGCAGCCTTGTGGAACCACGCCGACGCCTGCGGCAGATCCTGCTTTGTACCGTTTCCCGTAACATACAACATGGCGAGATTGGTCTGGGCAACCGGCTGACCCTTCTCCGCGGCCTTGGTGTACCAGAAGACGGCCTGCTGAGAGTTCTGGGGGACGCCCCGGCCTGTCGCGTACTGGACGCCCAGTTGGCCTTCCGCATTGGCGTAGCCCAGGTCCGCGGCCTTGTGGATCCATGCGACCGCCTGGGTGAGGTCCTGGCCGGGGCCGTCATGCAAAAGCATCATGCCGAGAAAGTACTCCCCGTCCGGCAATCCCTGGTCGGCAACCCGGCGATACCAGGCCGCCGCCTTCACATAGTCAACCGGCACTCCTTCGCCACGGGAGTACATGACGCCGAGGTTGAATTCGGCATCTAAGTTGCCTTGCGCCGCGGCCTTACGAAACCATGCGAGCGCCTGCCGGTAGTCCTTCGCAACGCCCGCTCCCCGTTCGTACGCAACTCCCAGCTCGAGTTGCGACTTTGCATCCCCCAGATCGGCTGCTTTGCGCAGAACGCCAAGCTTGGCCTCGGCCGACACACTCAGCGTCATGCCCGCGAACAGCAAGATCGCCGCCGCCACGACGCACAACACCGCGGCGCCATGAGCGCACGGCACGGGCAGTGATTTGCGCATGTGACAGATCCTCATGTGATTATCAATGACCCGGGACGTCGATGCGTCGTTGTTCTATTGCGGACGCGACATCGCTGCCAAAACAGCCTCACGGCACGACTTGCGTCTGCTGTCGACCTCGATCATCCGCAGCACCGATGCTTGCGCGAGGACTCGCAGTTGGACGGCGTCCTGACCATTCCTGGCCAGCGCTGTCTCCGCGACGTCGTCCGGACGAAGGACCTGACGTTCCCTCCTGTCTGGGAAAGCCTGGGCACCGGAGCACCCGCCCGCCCGGTTCCAGGCGATGAGTCGTTTTGGCGTCGCATGACGCGAACCTGACTTGGTAGCATCAGATCGCAAGGCAATTCGCCGATGAGACACCGCCGACTCCCCCTTGCACCCCTCTTCGGCGTGCTTGTCCTCGCACTGACTGCCTGCAGCAGCAGTGGCGGCGGCGCGGCGCCGCCGCCGAAGCCCCTGAGCGGTTACGTGGCCGAGCAAGCGGCCATCGTCTCGGGTTATCAGACCTTTCAGGGCGGTCTCTCCTATCCGCTGCTTCAGGTCGAGGCGACCCTGCCGGCGTCGAGCCCTCTAAAACCAGGGCTCGCGGCGGGTCTCGTGCGCATGCTCGTCCAGTCGGTACGCAAAGCCGCCAGCGGCGCGGCGGCAACGCCGACGCTCACCTATGACGGCACGCTCGGTCTATACGAGTCGGGATTCACGATCTCGGGTGCCGTCATCACCGACCACTTCTACTCCGACTCCGTCGGCACGCAGTCCGCCGGCACCCTGAGCGTGACCTACCCGTCCGGCACGACGATACCGGCACTCGGCCAAGCGTCGGCGACGCCGCCCTACACGATGACGATTGCCGCGGACATCACCGCCGGCAATCTGCCGATCAGCGGCAGCGGCACGATCGCATTGCAGGACAGCACCGGCGCCGGCGAGATCAAGGGCACCTTCACCCTGACGAAGGCGCAGGAGGCGGTGACCGCCGATCTGTCGCTCAGCGACACGGGCGCGGTGACCGGCACCGCGCAGATCGCCCAGAGCGGCGAGACGATCTCGGTCACCGGCTTATCCGGTCCGTTCAACGGCACCATCAACGGCAACGTCGCGGTCGCCCCGCAGGGCTACACCGGCACCGTGGCGATGTCGATCTTCACGGCGAGTTTCACGATCACGCTGAATACCGGCAAGGGCACGGCCTCGGGGACGGTGACCCCGCAGGGCGCGCTCGCGATCACGTTCGACGACGGCACGACCGAAACGCTCCTCAACCCCGTGACGACCTCACCTACGTCAACGCCGAACCCGACCCCGCCACCGCCACCGCCCGCAACCTATACCATTGGCGGCACGGTCTCGGGCCTCGCCGCCGGCACCCAGATGGTCTTGCAGGACAACGGGGGTGACAACCTCGCAGTCACCACCAATGGCGCGTTCACGTTCGCGACCGCGCTTGGCACCGGGGTCAACTACGCGGTAACGGTGAACACCCAGCCCACCGGGCAAACCTGCACCGTATCGCAAGGCACCGGCACCACCGGATCGGCCAATGTCGCCAATGTGGCGGTAACCTGCTCCGCCAACGCCGCCAGCACCTATTCGATCGGCGGCACGCTCTCCGGCTTGACCCCGGGGTCCGGCATTGCCGTCGTGCTGCAGGACAATGGGGGCGATAACCTCACGCTCACAGCCAATGGGGCGTTCACCTTCGCCACGAAGTTGCTCGCCGGCGCAAGCTACGCGGTCACGGTGAACACCCAGCCCACCGGGCAGACCTGTACGGTATCGAACTTTGGCGCAGGGACGGTCGGTGCGGCGAATGTCACCACGGTGAGCGTGACCTGCACGACGGGAACCCCGACCGCGACCGAAACGGTCCTGCACTCCTTCGGAGCGACAGCAACGGATGGGGCCACTCCCAGCGCCGGTCTGATCATGGACAGCAGTGGCAACTTCTACGGCACGACTGAAACGGGCGGACCGAATAACGTGGGCACGGTCTTCAAGATCACCCCGACCGGCACGGAATCCGTCCTTCATGCCTTCGGCGCGACGGCAACCGATGGTACCCTGCCTTTCGCCGGCCTGGTCATGGATGGCAGCGGCAACCTCTATGGCACAACCACAGGCGGCGGGGTGCCCACAGGCGTCGGGGCGAATAGCCAGGGCACGGTCTTCAAGATCACTCCCGCCGGCACCGAAACCATTCTCTACTCCTTCACGGGCGGCAGTGATGGAGGCAATCCCGAAGCCGGTCTCGTCATGGACAGCGGTGGCAACCTCTACGGAACCACCACCAAGGGTGGTTCGAGCAACGACGGCACGGTCTTCAAGCTCACGCCCGCGGGCAATGAAACCATCCTCCACTCCTTTGCAGGAGGTGCCGATGGGTCCGGGCCTCTAGCCGCTCTGATCATGGACGGCGGTGGCAACCTCTACGGAACCACCACCGTGGGTGGTTCGAGCAACAACGGCACGGTCTTCAAGCTCACGCCCGCGGGCAATGAAACCATCCTCCACTCCTTCGCAGGAGGTGCCGATGGGTCCCTGCCTCGAGCCGGCCTGATCATGGACAGCAGTGGCAACCTCTACGGAACCACCTACCAGGGTGGTTCGAGCAACAACGGCACGGTCTTCAAGATTACCCCGTCAGGCGCCGAATCCGTCCTTCATGACTTCGGTGCGACGGCAACGGATGGGACCCTGCCGTTGGCCGGCTTGATCATGGACGGCAACGGCAACCTCTATGGCACCACCTCCCTCGGTGTCGGGAGCGAAGGCACCGTATTCAAGATCACTCCCGCCGGCACCGAAACCATTCTCTACACTTTCACGGGCGGTAGTGACGGAGGCAGCCCCGAAGCCGGTCTCGTCATTGGCGGCAACGGCAACCTTTACGGAACCACTTACGCAGGCGGCGCCGGCAGCCTTGGTACGGTCTTCGAGATCACCCCGTGACTTTGACCCGCCGGGGCCGATACTCTCGGGGCCGGTTACGCGCTGGGTGGTCAGGTCGTCGGTCGATGCGTTCACGCAGCGGCGGCGGCAATCGCCAATAAAGGCTGCGCAGGGATGTTGGAGAACGGGTCGGACCGGGAATGACGCTGTGGTATCGCCGATGTCTCGGTCGGGATGTCATCCGCCGCGTCGCCCGCGCTTGCGGCGGCGGCAGACGGCGAGGAACCAGATGAAGTTTATGGCGGCGAGGATCCAAGCGGCGGTCCACACGACCGTGAAATAGCGGTTGCCGGCCATGCCGAGCCGCAGCGGCAGGAGCAGGATGAGGATTTCGAACACCATGAAGCCCAGGGCGAACGCAAACAGGGACCAGCTCCAGGTGCCGTCATGTTCGTGTTGACGGATGCCGCTGATGAGAATGAACACTTGCAGCCCGATGAAGAAGAGCCAGATCATGGGCGCCTGTTAACGCAGCTCAGCGGTTATTGCGACGCGGAGTCCGGTTCCTTGCTGGCTGCCGTCGCCCGCAGGTACCGGCGGGCGCCGAAAAACATGACGAGACCGAAGACGCCGGCGTCGACGCAGAGCGTGGCGATGAACAGCCACTCGTAGCGCGGGTTGCGTTGGTATAAAAGCAAGGCCGGCAGCGCGGTCCCGTAGAGGAAAATGACGAAGCCGAAGCCGGTGAGCATGACCTTCCAATCGAGGAGTCCCTTGCGGGCCGAGTCGCGCAGTACCAGACCGTCCATGAGCAGCTTCAATAGTTCGAACATGGGCGGGCTTCCTCAGAGGCATTGGCAGTTGCGACGACCGGTCCCTCAAGGTGGTAGGCGCCGAAGCCGGGAGAGATGACTCACGACACCGCCAGCGATCCGCCGCATTACCTCGCACCGAAGTGACGCACAGGTCGTGTGGCGTGAGCCATGCCCTTGATTCTT
>JAKBBE010000226.1 GCA_021826035.1 Pseudomonadota bacterium
AGAGCGAGAGTCCGCTGCCCGATCTGGCCGCGGCGATCGAAACGGCTCTGGCCGCTGCCGCCGTGCATACCTGATTTCGAGGAGGGGTCGTGGACAGCTATCTGGATGAACGTGAGAAGTGGGACGCACTGCTCGCCTGGTTGCGGGCCAATGGGCCGGCGATGCTCGCCGGCGTGGCGATCGCGGCGCTCGCGCTCGGCGGCTACCGCTGGTGGCAGGGGCGCGTCAACGGACGTGACCTGAGCGCCAGTGCGCTCTACGGGCAGATGGAGCGCGACTTCGCCAACGGACAGCAGGCCGCCGCGTTCGCCGTGGCCGGGCGTCTGGAGCGACACTACGGCGCGACCCCGTATGCCGATCAGGCGCGGCTCGCCTCTGCCGGGGCATTCGTCGACTCCGGCCATCTGAGCCGCGCGGCCGGCGAACTCACGACCGTGATGCACCACCCGCGCGATGCGATCCTGGGGCTGATCGCACGGCTGCGCCTGGCGCGGGTGCAGATCGCACTGCACCAACCGCAGCTCGCACTGACCACTCTCGGCGGCGTTGATCCCGGCGCATTCGCACCGCGCTATGCCGTCGTGCGCGGGGATGCGTATCAGGCCCTCGGCCACAAACGCGCCGCGCTCGCCCAGTACCGGCTGGCCCGCGCCAGTGATCCGGGCGGAGAGACCAACCACCAGCTCCTGGCGCTGGAGATTTCCGAACTCGCCGCGAACCTGCCCGCCCCGGCGGCTGGGCAGAATGCGGCGCACGGGGCGGCTGCGGCCGCCGCGGGCGCCCGCAAGTGAGACCGGTCGAAACGATGTCGAGCAGGATGAGACGTTTGCAAAACCATACCCCCCGATCGATGCGATTCTGGGTCGCGGCACTGGCCGCGACCGGGCTGCTGGCCGCCTGCTCGCACAAGCAGGTCGATCAGCCCGCCAAGCTCGCCCCCATCAAATCGACGCTGCGCGTGCATGAGATCTGGAGCGCCTCGGTCGGTAGCTTCCACCTGATCAATTTCTGGGGATTCGGCAACTCCAAGACCCGCGCGCTGCTGCTCGGCTTGCGCCTGGTGGTGCGGGGCAAGCGGCTGTTCGCTTCCGGTCATGACGGGGTGGTCGCGGCATTTGATCCGAGCAACGGCCACGAGCTGTGGCATACCGATACCCATCTGCCGCTCGGCGGCGGTCCGGCGGTGCACGGCAAGCTGCTGGTGGTCGGCGCCACCGATGGCGAGGTGATCGCCCTGAATGCCGACACCGGCAAGATGCTGTGGAAGGTGCGCCTGCCCGATGCCGTGATTTCCTCCCCGGGACTCTCGCGCAAGCTGGTCGCCGTGCGCACCATCGACGGGGTGCTGCATGCGCTGTCGACCCGCGATGGCCATGAGCTGTGGGAGACCCAGCAGCACATGCCCGCGCTCGCGCTGCGCGGGGCGGCCATCCCGGTGATCACCCACCACATGGTGATCAGTGGCTTCGCCAACGGCAAAGTGCTGGCGGTGAACAGCTCCGACGGCTCGCAGGTGTGGCTCGCGACGGTGTCTCAGCCCAGCGGACGCACCGCGATCGCGCGGCTCGCCGACGTGCACGGAGCGGCGATCGTGTCCGGCAAGGACGTGTACACCGTCGGCTACCACGGCACGGTCGACATGCTCGCGCTGGCGAGTGGACAACCCTGGTGGAGCCACAAGGCCTCGAGCTTCCGCGGTCTGGCGCTCGGTGCGCATGCGGTATACATGTCTACCGCTGACGGGGCGGTCGTGGCACTGAACCGCAAGAACGGCGCGGTGATCTGGCATCAGCCGGCGCTGCGCTATCGCGCCGTCACGCAGCCGGCCGTCAGCCCGGACGGCCTGGTCGTCGCGGACTATCAGGGCTACGTGCATTGGCTGAACAAGCGCACGGGGGCGTTCGAGGCGCGCGCCGAGACGGGCGGGATCCGAGTCTCGAACCCGCCCGTGGTGATTGGCAACGAGGTCGTGGTGATCAACGACGTCGGGCACATCACCGCGTTTCGCGTCTCGCCGCGGCACTGATCGCACGGACGCAGCGCCCATGCTGCCCATCGTCGCCTTGGTTGGTCGGCCGAACGTCGGCAAGTCCACCCTGTTCAACGTGCTCACCGGCACACGGGATGCCATTGTCGCGGACGTCCCCGGACTCACCCGTGATCGCCAGTACGGCTTCGGCCGGGTCGGACCCCTGCCTTGCGTGGTGGTCGACACCGGCGGACTGGTGGAGAACCCGAGCGGCCTCGAGACGCAGATGCGCGAGCAGACCGAGCGCGCCGTGGCGGAAGCGGATCGCTTGGTGTTTGTGCTCGATGCGCGCAGCGGTCTGACGTCGCAGGATTATTTTGTCGCGCGGGAACTGCGCCGCTGCGGCAAGCCGGTGACGCTGGCGCTGAACAAGGCCGAGGGGCTCGACACACAGATCGCGGGCGCGGAGTTTCATGCGCTCGGCTTCGGCGAGCCGCTCGGGATCTCGGCGAGTCACAGCCAGGGGTGCGAGGCACTCATGGAGGCGGTGCTGGAGGGTCTCGAGCCGACGGCGGACGGCGAACCCGAAGATCGCGACGCGGTGCGGATCGCGATCATCGGCCGGCCCAACGTCGGCAAATCCACGCTGGTCAACCGGTTGCTCGGCGAGGAGCGCGTCATTGCGAGCGAACAGCCGGGCACGACCCGCGACAGCATCCTCGTGCCGTTCGAACGTGATGGTCGGCGTTTCCTGCTGATCGACACCGCGGGCGTGCGGCGGCGGGCACGGGTGGAGGACGCCGTGGAGCGCGCCAGTGTCGCCAAGACGCTGCAAGCGATAGCCGAGGCGAACGTGGTGATCCTGGTGCTCGATGCCCACGATACCGTGGCGGAGCAGGATGCGAGCGTGCTCGGCATTGCGCTGGAGCGTGGACGGGCGCTGCTGCTCGCGGTCAACAAGTGGGATGGCATCGAACTGGAGCAGCGCGAGCAGATTCACCGTCAGCTCGCTCTGAAACTGGATTTCGTGCCGTTCGCGCCCATGCATTTCATCTCGGCGCGCCACGGTACGGGCGTCGGCGAGCTGGTGCAATCGACGGTGCGCGCCTATGACGCCGCCATGCGCGAGATGCCGACTCGCGAGCTGACGCGTACGCTGGAACAAGCCATGACGGCGCACCAGCCGCCGCTGGTGCACGGCCGGCGAATCAAGCTGCGCTATGCCCATCAGGGCGGCCGCAACCCACCGCGCGTGATCATCCACGGCAATCAGACGGCTTCCGTGCCGAACGCGTACACACGCTACCTCACCAACGTCTTTCGCAAGCGGTTCGATCTGTTCGCCACGCCGGTGGCCATCGAATACCGCACGGACCAAAACCCCTACGACAGGCCGGGGAAGATCAAGCGCGTGGCGCCCGGGGCCCGGCGCGGCCGCGCTCGCACCGCACGCAGCTCGCGCCGCTGAGCGCGCCGGGCACCTGCCTCAGAAGGCGTTGTGCCCGGTGAGGGCGCGGCCGACGGAGAGCTGGTGGATGGTTTCGGTGCCCTCGTAGGTGATGACGCTCTCGAGGTTGAGCATGTGGCGGATGGGGGCGTATTCGGCGCTGATGCCGGCGCCGCCGAG
>JAKBBE010000227.1 GCA_021826035.1 Pseudomonadota bacterium
TCACGCTGGTCGAACTGCTGGTTACGATCGTCATCGCGGCGGTCGTGATGTCCTTCGTCGTGCTGTTTCTCGATACGCCGGTCGAATCCTATTTCGCCCAGACGCGGCGTGCGGATCTCAGTGACTCTGCGACCCGGATCGCGCAGGCCATCACCACCGATGCGCGCACGGCGCTGCCGAACAGTCTGCGCGTGGCCGGTGGCGGCAACCGCTGGGCGCTCGAGATGCTGGCCACGGACGGTGTGGCACGTTACTACGGTGCCGGGGAGAAGACCGGAGATCCCATTGCGGCCAACGAGGAGCTCGTGTTGGGCGGCGCCGATGGCAGTTTCTACACCCTGAGCCCATTCACCAGTGACGCGGGGCCGTATACGGCGGGGCGGGCGCCGTATCTATCCGTCGGCAATCTCGGCCTCAATCCGCTCGGCGGCCAGGATGCGTACGACAGCGGGCCGTTCTGCGCGACGCGCCCATGCGCGATGAGCGCCGTGGGCAACTCGCCGCGCCTGACGGTGCGCCCCCAGGGCGAGCAGTGGGTTCGCTACAGCCCGATGACCTTCGTCTCGAACGGAATCTCAAACGGCCACTCCGACCACAACGCCTACCTGGTGAGCTCACCGGTAAGCTACGTCTGCGATGCCGGTGCCGGCACGCTCACGCGCTACAGCGGCTACGCGGTGACGCCCGCCGAGCAGGTGCCGCCGCCGGCGCAGCCGGGCAGGGTCGTTGCGGTCATTGCCCATGACGTCACCGGCTGTGGACCGTTCTCCGTGGTCTCGGCGCGGCTCGAGAACTACCAGTTCGGGGAAATCGCGGTCCTGAACGTCACCCTCTCGAGCGGCGGGGAGTCCGTGCAGGTGTTCGTCCAGGCGCCGACGGAGTACACGCAATGAGCCGCCGTGGCCTGTCCGCAACTCCGGCGGCGCGCCGCGCGCAGTCGGGATTCTCGCTGGTCGTGGCCATCTTTCTGCTGGTCGTGCTCGCGGCGCTCGGGGTGTTCGTGGTGCAGATTGCGATGTCCCAGTACCAGAGCGTCGATCTGCAACTGCTCACCGCGCGCGATCGCTCCGCCGCGCAGAGCGGCATGCAGGTCGGGGTCTACCAAGCGCTCCATCAGGGCGTGCTCTGGTGCCCGTTGGCCCCGGCGACTGTGCGGATGCCGCTGACACCCCCGGCGTTGCCGGGCTACTCAGTGACGGTCACGTGCAGCGCCACGGCGCACCGCATCTACAGCGCGGGAAGCTGGCATCCGTATGATGCATTCGCGCTCGGCGCGACGGCGACCTATGGCACGTATGGCTCGACGGACTTCGTCTCGAGGACAGTGTGGCGGAACGTCAACAACGCACCGCCCTGATTGCAACGCAAAGTTCGCGCCAAGAACAGCCCATGGGGTGGGGGTGCCGCTGAGGGCGACCCAGGTGATTGCGGCCGCTCAGGTCCACCGGCCGGTTTCAGTGTGACCGGTGTCTGGTGGTCGCTCGCCGCGAAGTGTGCCGGGGCAATCGGTACGTGCTACCGGGCTGCGCACGGTGAGCGCGGTCGCCGTACTGACCGCCCGAACGCAAAAGCGGCCCCGTATGGGGCCGCTTGCTCGACACAGATCGCCCGCTGCAGCGGGCGTCGACCCAGATGGTCAGCCGTGATTGATGCGACGGCGCAAGACAAACCCCAAGCCAAGTGCCGCCAGGCCGGCGGCAAACAGCGCCAGCGTAGTCGGCTCCGGAACAGAAGGCGGAACGATGCAGTCGGAGCCGGCGGAACCGATGTTGCCACTGGCGCCGGTGTCCAGCTTGATCGAGCAACTGGTGGAGCCGTAGCCCTGAATGTGCGCGCGGAAGCCAATGTCGTTGGCGAGCACGGCGTTGGTGAAGGCGCTGTTCGCCGTGAAGGTCAGCGACAGGCTCCCCAGAGGCGCGAGCGCATCATTGATGCCGTGCGTCGTGCTTGCGCACGCACCCAGCAGGCTTGTCGCGCCGCTGTTCATGTTCAGGTCAGTGCAGTGACCGCTCGTCCATCCCGTGGGTGATCCGAGCAGGGTCACGTTCGAGATGCCGAACGAGGTCTGCGTGCCGGCGTTGTAGTACGCACCGGTTGAAGTCAGCAGTCCGGACGGTGAGGAAAGGTAATGGGTCGTCAGGGTCCATACACCGGAACCGCTGTTCTGCGACAGCGAGAAATTCACGCACACGCCGTAGGTATTCGGGCAGGTCGCCGCCGAAACACTGGGTGTGATGATCGTCGCTTCGGCACGGCCCAGGTTCAGTCCGAGGGCCACCAGCGCCAGCGCGGCAAACACGAATTTACGCACCACTACTCTCCGCCAAGTCTGACAATGACCTCTTGCCTGAGGAACCAGCAAACGGCATGCCAGATAAGAATTTCGATATGAAACATCGATTTGTCGTTTGGTTGTCACCCGATGCCGGGCGAGGCGTAAAGTCTGTCGACATCCTCCGGGCGTACCCGGTCGACCGTTGGGTGCGCTGAACGGCGCGGCGGCATGGGGCGCCGCCCCGGAGCGCCTCGAATGACAACCGCATAGCTTCAGGTGTGGACGGATGTCCGCCCAGCGGGACGAAGCGTCGGTCCGCGACCGCGGTCCTGCGCCGGGGCGGTCAAGCGTCGTTCCGTGGGCCCGGACGCCAGCACAGGATGACGAGCCGCCCGGGGGATCGACCGAGGTTGCGCAACAGCAGCGAGCGCTGAGGACCGGGGCGGAACAAAAGCGTGTCGCGGGCGCGCAGTGTGGGAAGCCGGATGCGCGCCGCTTCGCCGGCCGCGACCGCTCCCTGCAGCACAAACACCGCCGCGTAAAGGTTTGCCGGCAGCGCCACGTGCCGAGTCGATTTGACCGGCAGCACCTTGGGGGCGCGGACGATGGCCGCGGCTGTTCCCTGATGCACAATCAAGCTCAGATCCGTACAGCGCCCCCGCGGGATCACGCAGCGGGTTTGCCATGCGCCCTCGAAGCGGGTGGCACGCCGGGTGGGCGTGAGAAAGCTGTGGCCGTGTCCGCGGTAACGCAGTCTGAGGTCGAGGCCGTCGACGAGCACGAGCGCCCGCCTGTAGCCAGGGTAGGCCGAGAACTCCCCGTCCTCGGCGATATCCGCAAGGCTCAGCCTCCAGGCGAACCCCTCGCCACGGGCCGGCTCGCGGGCAATCTCCAGAGTCGTGCCCCGTCCATTGCGCCAGGGCATGGCGCGATAGGATTGATGTTTAAGGACCTTCGGGCCCGGTGTCTTGCGATGGATCACGCGCAGCAGTCTACGGGTTGATCTGGGGCTCGATCCAGTGACCGGCGTCGCCCGCAGGCCCCCTGCAGCGCATGCTGAGAATTGTCCCGCGGATACGCGTGTAGGTGTATGAAATATAGATATTATTTGTGGCGGCCCCGCTGGGAAGACGCGCCGCGACGCGCGCGGGTAAATCGCGACTCTGCCGGTCCAGCCGGCCTTTATCGCGTGCGCGCGGCCGCGGTGCGAGAATGCAGCGGTCATCCCATTTCGATCGCTGCTGCCCAGAGGCTCCGCGCCGCGCCGTGTTGCTGAAGACGAAGATATCGCCGCCGAAGCAGGGCGTGG
>JAKBBE010000228.1 GCA_021826035.1 Pseudomonadota bacterium
TGGTGCGCGATGAACAGAGCGTCGAGGGCTTCCAGATACGGCGCGTCCACGACCTGCCGCTGCGGCGCAGCGAGCAGCCGGCGTTCCTCCTCGGCTGGACGCTGATGCACACGTTGACGCCCGACAGCCCCCTCGCCAGCGCCACGACCGAGAGCCTGCAGGCCGAGAATGCGTTTCTGATTCTGACGATCCTCGGTATCGACGAGACCACCGGACAGACGCTCATGGCGCGCCACGAATACCTGCCCGACATGCTGCGCTGGCAGCACTCGTTCGCCGATATCCTCATTGCCGGCGCCGATGGAATCGATCGGATCGACTACAGCCGCTTTCACGATATCAAGCCGTTCGTCTGAGGTGCCGCGGCGGCTTTAGCGCCGGCGCGGATCTCCGTAGAGGATCCCCCGCCCGTCGGTCCCGACGTAGACTCGGCCGAAAATCCGCGGGTCCCCCGCAATGCACCGAAAACGCTGGCCATAGCGATGCCGCCGTCCGTTCAACCGGCGCCAGTGCCGTCCGGCATCCTCCGAACGCCAGACGGCGAGGCTTCGATGGTGTCGCGCGAGAGCATACAGCGTCGGATAATGACGGCCCGGCGCCGCTTTGCCGAAGCTCAGCGCCACCACGTGCACGCCGCCGTTCACTTCGCGGAAGGACCGACCTCCATCGCGTGAGTGGAAAAGACCCCCTCGGCTCACGAGCCACAGGTCCCCGGCTCGCCCTGGCGTTGCGATGAGCGGCCACGGCTGTTCCGCCGAGCGCGGCTGATCGGCCGTCAGGCGCCGCGGCAACCCCCGGGTTGCCTGATCGTGGAACACCCTGCCGCCATCGCCACTCACGAACAGCCGACCCGTGCGCAAGTCAATCGCATAAAGCCGACCCGCGACCGCGCGATCCGCGATCGGATGAGCGCCGCGCGGCAGACCACGCACGGTGTGCCAACTCGCTCCGTGGTCGCGGGTGAAGACCGGGGTTGCGGTCATGGCGATGAACGTGCGTCCGCGCGGCGAGACGACGATCTGCCCGGTGGGACCCGGCGCCCACAACGGGTGCCAGGTACGGCCATAGTCGAGCGAGTACGCCAGCGTCGGTGCACCCGGCGCCGAGCGCGGCGCACGGGTTCCGCCGCGCACCACCACCGCAGGCGCGAGGCCTGCCTCGTCGATATCGTCCGTATTGGCAAAGACCGGATGGACGAACTGCGCGCGCGGCGAGCGATTCAGGTGGTCGTGCGCAAACCCACTGAGATCCCCGAAGCCGCTGAGCAAGTGCGGTCCGCGCGGGGGACTGAGGAGTGTCAGCACCGCGGTCTGCTCCACGCCACGCACCCAAGGCCTCCAGAGCACCTCCCGGCCGCGGTCCACGTTGTGCAGCGCGTCGGTGGCGTACACCGTCGCACCCGTGGTGTAGGCCGCATGCGATGGATCGAACGGATCGATTGCGACACCGGCGATCCACCAGCCGAACCGCGCATGGGCTCTGCCCCAGCGCAGGAACGGTGTGGCGCCGACATCACGCCGACTGCGCGCGCGGAGGTTTTGCCACTGCCGTCCGCCATCGACCGAGCGCCACAGGATGTCGCCGCCCCGCCAGCGATCCACCGTGGCCACGAGCAACAGTCCGGGTCGGGCCGCATCGACGGCCAGTCCCATGAACCCACCCCGATCGGGTCCGCGTGACATCGGCGGGGTGATGTTGCGCCAGCGACCGCCGCGCGGGTCATAGCGGTAGACGGCACCGGCGGTGATGCCATTGGGGCCGACGCCGTTGCTGTAGGTGATGTAGAGCCGTCCACGTGCGCCGAGCGCCGCCTGCACCGGCAGCAAATCCGCGCCAGGCTGCCCGGGCACGGCGCGCCAAGTCACCCCGCCATCGCTCGAACTGAACAGGTGCGCCCGCCCCGCCAGGGTCAACCCGACAAAGAGCCGCCGCGAAGGGCGCCCGGGCGCGCCGCCGGCTGGATCCGGTACGACGAAGCTGATGCCGGCCTGCCCGGGGGGTGAGGCGCGCCAGCCGCGCCCCCGCCACGGAAAGGACCGCACCGGCTGCCACTGTTCGCCGCGATCGACGCTGCGCTGGAGTCCGTCGTACCGAGAGCCGAAGTAGAGGATGGCCGGATCATTCGGATCGACCGCCAGACGCTCCCCGAGGCCACGCCCCGGCATGTTGCCGCCCATGCGAAACGGGGTCGGAAAGATTTGCCAATGCGCGCCGCGGTCGCGCGAGCGCAGAAGGGCTGCCGGCTGGTTCGGGTACATCCCGGCCGCCACGTACAGCACATTCGCATTGCGCGGGTCGAGCGCGATGCTCTCGATGCCGAAATCACTCGATGTGTCGAGTTGATCCTCGAGCGCCCGCCAGCGCCGCTGCCGTGCACTCCAGCGGTACACACCGCCCATGTCGGTGCGCAGATATGCCAGGCCGCGCTGGAGCGGACTGAAGACGATCGCCGGAGCAAAGCCGCCTCCGCCGACACGTACGCTGCGCCAACGGTAGGGCAGCACCCCGTGCGCGGCGAGCGCCGGCAGCGCCACGGACGCGCCCGCCAGCAGCGCCGCGGATCGCCTTGCCCACCGGCTCAGGCGCTGCACGGCTCGCGGCTCACCGTCAGCGTCACGCGTGCGCCCAGCGCCTCGCCCGGCGCGAGCAGCCGCAGGCCGCTCACCGCCGGCGGTTCGATGCGATTCAGCGCATCGGGCATGTGACTGACGGGCTCGAGGCACAGGAACGCCTCCCCGGGCGGACTGTAGACGTGCAGCCAGCGCAACGGCTCCTGGGCCTCGATGCGCACGCACACCTGCTCCTCGGGCAGCACCAGGTCCGCCCGACCGCTCCAACCGGTATAACAGTGATCCACGAGTGTCTGCGGCACCGGCGCACCGCGGCTGAAGTCCCAGATCTGTCCCGGCGGCGCCAGCGCCGTCGGCAGGCACTGTGCATCCGCGAGCCACACGCCCTTGACCGGCGCACGCAGCCGGGCCGCCGGGGTGCGGCGCAGATACGGATGCCAGCCGATGCCCGCGGGCATCGGTTCGGCGGCGCGGTTCTCGAGCACCAGCATGACCTCGAGTCCCGATTCGCTCAGCGTGAAGACCTGCCGTGCCCGGTAGGCCCAAGGCCACTCCCCGGCGGCGTGCTCGTAAGCGAGTGCCAATCGCCCCGCCTCGCGCGATTCGACCGTCCAAGGCTCGCGCCAGGCGTGGCCGTGCAGCGGGTGAGTCTGGCCCGGCGCATTCGGCTGCAGCTGCACGGCGCGAGTTCCAATGCGAAAGCGCCCGTGCGCGATTCGGTTGGCAAACGGCATCAGCGCGAACCCGCTGCTCTCGAGCGGCTCGTCGATGTCAGGCGCCACCCGGCGCAGCACCTCCAGCCCCTGAAACTGCAGCCCCGCGAGCGCACCGCCCAGATGCGCCAGCACATCGAGCGCGTAGCCGTGCTGCGCGATTCGGATCGCCTGGGGTGCGGATGATTCACTCACGTTTGACCTCACTGACGTCTCTCATCGTGTTTCCTCGGCATCAACTCAGATGAACACGCAGCGCGAGCGCATACGTGTCGGGGTGACGGCGCGG
>JAKBBE010000229.1 GCA_021826035.1 Pseudomonadota bacterium
CCTTCAGAGTCGACGCGGCGACGCCCAGGTCGCGCATCTTGGCCGCATCGGAATAGGTCACGTAGCCGCACTCGACCCACCGTGAGCTGCCCGGCACGTCCGTCAGCGCTTTGGCGATCCACCCCGCTGTGCAGGACTCGGCGGTGACGAGCCGCGCGCCTGCGGCCCGCAGGGTCCGTCCCACCTGTTCGGCGAGGGCGTACAGCGCACGGTCCGTCACGGCAGGAGGGCTCATGCGTGCAGTGTACGCCGGGCGCGGCGGCGACCCCGGGGCGCCAGCCACGCTTGCGCCCCGCCCGCAGTGCGCTAGTCTTGGACGGACGGAGCCGTGCCACACGGGATCGGGCGCGAGGCCGCCGGAGGACGATCAAGAAGCACAAGGATCCCGCGAGGGGAACTCCATGCGCGTGCGGCACAGAGGATGGATGACCGTTTTGGGCCTGCTGGGCGCTGCGAGCGCGTGGGGCGGCAATTGCCGACTGCTGCAGCTCGGTCCGCTGCCGGTCACCCTGCACGGCCTGCGTCCGACCGTGCGGGCCGGCATCAACGGGCACCGGGCCGCGTTCCTGCTCGACAGCGGCGCCGCCTACGGCACGATCTCGCAGGAGACTGCCGCACGCGACCGGCTGGCGCTGCACGCCATCCCCGGGGACTCGCTGTACCTCGGCGGCGCCGGCGGGGGCATGACCCGACCGCAGCTCGCCACGGTCAAGACGTTCTCCGACCTGAGTGCGCCGCTGCATCCCGTGCCGTTTCTGGTCGTCCCGGAGCATGACTGGGGCCGACTCGCCGGCTCGCTCGGCCAGAATCTGCTGCGGGTCTCTGACGTCGAGTACGACCTGACCGACGGCGTCGTGCGCTTCCTCAGGCCGGACGGTTGCGCCGGCCAGCCCCTCGCCTATTGGGCCGACAAAACACCGTATTCCGGGGTGAAGCTGCGCCACGTGAGCGTGGTCCACTCGCAGATGCTCACGCACGCCGAAGTGAACGGTAGGCGCATCACGGTGCTGCTCGATACCGGCGCGCCGCGCTCGATCCTCTCGCTGCAGGCCGCCCGGCGCGCCGGGATCACCCGCCACAGTCCTGGGGTGACGCCGCTCGGCGCGGCGGCGCTGATGCGCCGGGGCCTGGCCCTCGCGGCCATGAGGGAGTTCCGCCGTGCGATCGCCGATCTCTCGCAGGCGTGCAGGCTCGCGCCGCACGATGCCCACGATCGCCACGAGCGCGGCACCGTGTACCTCGCGCAGCACCGCGATCGGGCGGCGCTTGCCGATTTCGACGCCGCCCTGCGCCTTGCGCCGCGGGACGTGCAGGCGCACCGGGCGCGCGCCGAACTGCGCCTGGAGCAGCCCGACGCGGCCGCACACCGGGTGCAGATCGACGCGGACCTCGCCGCCGTGGCGCGTCGAGCCGCGCACGATGCAGCCCTGCAGCTCAAACTGGGCATCCTGTACGGCGAGGTCGGCCGCTACCGCGCCGGCCTGGCGCAGATCAACCGCTGGCTCGCCACGCACCGACCCCGCAGCGAGCAGGCCACGGGCCTCAACGCCCGCTGCTGGCTGCGCGGCAGGTCGGCTCGGGCACTGCACCGGGCACTCGCGGACTGCAACGAGGCGCTCAACCTCAGCGCACCGGAGGCGATCGACGCCGGTCCCGGGTTGCCGTACCTGAGGCAATCACTGCCGGGGGAGGACCCTGCGGTGCGCGACAGTCGCGCTCTGGTGTATCTGCGCCTCGGCCGCAACCACCAGGCGATCCGGGACTCTGACGCGGTGCTCGCTCACGCGCCGTACACGCCGACCGCCCTCTACGGCCGGGATCTGGCGGTCGCCCAACAGCGCTACACCCGCATCGGCGCAGAGTTCCGGCACTTTGGACTCGCCCCACCCTCACCGGCGGGAAACCCGAAACATGCGACCCCTGGAGGGCACACCGCATGACGCCGGTACGCCATTGCGCGCTGCTCGGGCTGCTGATCACACTGTGCACCCCGGGCGTTGCCTCGGCGGCCGGCTGCAGGATCGAGCGGTATCCCAAAATGCCGGTGACCATGAAAGACCGGCAGGCGCTGATCCAGGTGCGGATCAACGGGGCGTCGGCGCTGCTCGCAGTCGACTCGGGCGCATTCTTCAGCGTGCTCTCCCCCGAGGGTGCCCGGCGCTACCATCTGACACCCCTGTTCGCACCGCCGGGCCTGTTCCTGGGCGGCGTCGGCGGGGACACCGAACCGCAGCTGGTGAGCGCCCGCACCTTCACGTTCGTGCACCAGACGCTGCACCACGTCGAGTTCCTGGTGGCCGGCAACGACTACTTCTCGCACGCCGCCGGCGCGCTCGGCGACAACCTGCTGCGGGTTGCGGACGTGGAGCTGGATTTCGGCAAAGGGTACATGCGCTTCGTGCGCACCGCGCACTGCGGCACCCTGCCGCTGGCGTACTGGGCCGGCCACCGGCCGGTCGGGATCGTGCGCTTCAATCCGCCGGCCGGCGGCGCGCCGCGGTTCGCGGCCACGGCGCGACTCGACGGTCATCGCGTTCAGGTGATTTTCGATACCGGTGCGGGGCGCTCGGTGCTCTCGCTCGCCACCGCCGAGCGGCTGCACATCGGTCCCGGCGATCCTGGCGTGAAGCCCGCCGGTCGCGCGATGGGCTTTGCCCACCGCATGGTCAATGTCTGGATTGCTCCGGTCGCACGGCTGCAGATCGGCGGTGAAACGATCGAACATACGCACCTTGAGGTCATCCGGATGACGACCCTCGGGCCGGGCATCGGCCTGGTGCTCGGTGCGGATTTCTTTCTGTCGCATCACGTCTACATCGCCAACCGCCAGCACAAGATCTACTTCACCTATCGCGGCGGCCCGGTATTCGCGCTCGGCCAGCCCGGGTCGGCGGGAGTCGCCCGGAACCCCGCGGGCGCATCCGCGGCCAACCTGACCGCCGCCGAGTGGATCCGCCGCGCTATGGCCGCGCGCGCCCGCGAGCAGTACCGGCAGGCCCTCGCGGAATTCAAACGCGCCTGCGCGCTCGCGCCCACCGACGCGCGCTGCCTCACGTACCAGGGGCAGACCGCGCTCGCGGCGAGGCAGCCGGCACTGGCGCTGGCGTCCTTCCAGAACGCCGTGCGACTGCAGCCCGATCATTACCCGCAGTTGCTCGGCCTCGCCGCGGCACGGCTCGCACTGCGCAGCACCGTCAGCGCGTCACGGTGGACCGTGCTCACCGCGAGCGCGACCACCGCGCTCGCCGCGGCGAGCCGCGCGACGCCCGCCGAATCGATCGCGCAAATGACGCTCGGGGCACTCGCCAACGACGCCGGCGCATTCGCGCTGGCGCGGCATGCGTACCGCGCATGGCTCGATCATCACGGCGGGGATGCCGCCGCGCCGTACGCGTGGACCGGCCTGTGCTGGGCAGACGCGGCGGCAGACCGCCATCTGCACCAGGCGCTGCGGGACTGCGACCGGGCCCTGGAGCGCCTGCCCGGCTCGACGCCCGTGCTCGACAGCCGCGGCCTGGTGGACATCCGGCTGGGGAACTGGACCGGCGCGCGGC
>JAKBBE010000230.1 GCA_021826035.1 Pseudomonadota bacterium
AGCCTCGACGGACGCATTCTGCACAGCCGCTGGCGTCCACAAACCCGCGACGGCGGGACGCTGTTCGAGCGCTTGCACGAGCGCCTGGCGGGGGATGCGTGGCTGATCGGACGGGTGACCGGAGAGGAATTTGCCAAGGCGAGCACCTACCCGGTGCGCAGCGAGCAGGTCTATCCGCGCGAGCCTTGGCTGCCCCGGCGTCAGGCCCCGGCCTTCGGGATCGTGCTCGATCTGCATGGCAAGATTGCCTGGGGTCGGGCGGACATCGGCGGTGATCCGATCGTGGTGGTGCTCGGTTCGCAGGTCCCCGATGCACACCTCGAGGGCCTGCGGCGCGATGGGGTGTCGTATTTCTTCGGCGGTGAGCGCACGCTCGATCTGGCGGCGGTATTGGAGTTCCTGTCCCAGGAGCTCGGGATTCGGCGCTTGCTGATCGAAGGTGGTGGCCACGTCAATGGCGCATTTCTGCGCGCCGGATTGATCGATGAGATCAGTCTGGCGCTGTGTCCGGCGGTGGACGGCGCCCAAGGGGCGCCGAGTGTGTTCGATTCCGCGGCGCAAGAGGCCGAGCAGCGTGCGCCGCTCTCGAGCCTGCAGCTGACGAGCAGTGAGGTGCTCGAGGGCGGCGCGGTGTGGCTGCGCTACCGGGTGGAGAATGCCCCGGGACCCTGAGCGGCGTGGCTGCGGCGCAGGTCTCGGGAACTCATCGCGGAGTGACGTCGGCAGGCCGGCGCAGACTCTCTGAGTGGAGTCTGCGCCGGTTCGAGCCCCACGGCTGTGACGCCCGCTTCAGGTGCGGCGGCCGGTGGGATGGGCCTGCTGTTGTACCAAGGCGCTGGCGGCGTTGGCTTCCAGGATCCAGGTTGCCGCGGCATCCACGGTGTACTCATCCTCGTACCAGAGGAAACCGAAGTTCGTGATGCACTCCGGGAAGTCCGGCTTGATGATGACGTAGCCGGGAATCATGCCGCCCGGGATGAATGTGTTGTCGGCTCGGTTGTTGCCGTAGGCCTTGAGCTTCGAGGCCGTTCCGATCGCCGAGATGTACGAGACACTCGAGGCCGGATGGGTGCCGAGCAGGTAGTTGGCGGCCCGCAGGGTGTACTCGGGACCGACCAGGTGCGGGTACGCCTCATGCAGGAAGTACATCGCGACCCCGAATTCTGCGACCTGCGAGGAGTCGCCCCAGGCCCCGAGCGAGGGCGGGACGCCGAACGGCGTTGCCGCGAGCTTGCGGTTGAGGATCGGGAGGAATGCCTCAACCGCGGTGCGCAGCTGCCGGCGCTGATGCGCGCTGAGGTACTGGCGCGCCTGTACGGCTTCCCACCCGCCCGCGCCGATGTGGTTCAGCATCGCAGGCAGCATCGCCGCGAGCCGGGCCTTGTAGGGGGCTGCGCCATGCGTGGCGAGAGTCAGCTCCAGAGTGGCAGTCCACCCGGGCGGCCCCATCGCGCGCTCCCGGAAGCCGCCGGAGCCCTCGTGGTCGGGGCGGAAGTGCGGATGATCGGGTTGCGCGCGAGCGAGAGTCCACATTCGCACCGCCGCGGCGAGGCAGCGCTTCGCCAGCGGATCGTTCCAGCCGTGCAGGGCGCGTGCGGCGGCCGCCAGCGCGGCCGCCGCACCGTATTCCATGTCCGGGGAGGTCATGGTCCAGGCCCAGCGGTCATCCGGGGTGCCGGAGCGGTCGCCTTGGATCTGACCCAGGGCGAGTTTCGGGTCGTACAGTCGTCCATCGGTCTGCGAGGCGGCGTCGCCGATGAAGGTGTAGCCGAGCAGGTACGGCGACTGGATGCCGGTGATGGGGTGGCCCACCGCATGGATTTGCGCGAGGGTTTGCAGGACGCCGTGTTCGACCTGCTCGACGATGTCCGGTACGCCATCGGGCCGATGCATGATGACCGAGCGGGTCTGCTCGTTCACCGACAGTTCGTCCCACTGGGGGTGGAACGTGGTGTAAGTGGTGGCGAGATTGATGATGGTGCCGTACTGGCCGAAGGCGTCGTTGTCGAAGTCACCGGCATCGAACCAGCCGCCGACGTTCAGGCCCGGAATATGCTGACCGGGCTTGTAGGGCGAGTCGATGTTCGACCCCATCCAGTAGCCGTCGAAATGGGTCAGGTTCGGCGGCGCCTGGCGCGCATCGTCGAGGTGCGCCACGCCATGCCACATGTGGTAGGCGTCACGCACCGAGACATGATCCATTTGCTCGGCGAGAAAGCCATCGAGCGAGGTCTGCCAGGTGTTGGCGTAGACATTCGGCGCGATGGGGAAGACGTCACTGCGCTCGCCGTCGTACTGGATGACGTACAGTCCCGGCGCCGTGACCGATGAGAAATTGAACTTCACGTACGCGTAGCGCAGCCAGCGCACCGGCTTTGACAGCCGTGCGCGGTAGGCCACGTGGTAGGTGCCATTGGCGCTGAGGCGCAGCAGCTCGGCGCGCTTCGGGCCCTTGAACCGCCGATCGAGTTCGATGACCGCGACTTTGCGCATCGCAGCGGCGTAGCCGACCTGGCTGTGCGCGATCATGGGCGGGCGGATCCAGTGAGGCAGGGTGCTTGGGTGGATGTGCCACACCACCGCGTCGTGTGTCTTGCCTGCGGGAATCAGCGTGCGCACCACGAACCAGCCATTTTGCGCCTCGTCGCGTCCATCGTAGAGCAGCAGCGCACCGCTCGCGGAGCGGATGCTGACCCGATCGAGCGGATCGTTCACCGCCAGCGTCAGGTGCTGGCCCTGCGCGAAGGGCAGCGGTTCAGTCCAGCCGAGCGCGCGGTGCCATTGGCGTACGTACCAGGGTTCTCCGGGGACGCCGAGCTTCCCGGGCGCGCGGATCATGCGGTCCTCGGGGTAGCGTGGCAGCACGCCGAATACCTTGCCGTCGATGGCATAGGCCTTATCCACGTAGATCGACGGCAGAAACTCCAGATTGAATCCGGCGCGTCCCACCAGCGCCCTCGGCAGCGGTTTGTCGAGGTCGACGCTGACGCGCACGCCGCCGGGTTCGGCGGACACCACGACGTGGTAGTGCAGGTGATAGGCCGGGTAGTCCATGTGCGCGATCAGCCGGTCGTGCGCGCGGTCGGCGCGCCGGCGAATCAGGTGCGGAATCGCATCCCACTGCTGGGGCGTTGGCAACAGGCGAACGCTGCCGTTCGTCGCGATGCGATGGCCGTGCAGGATGATCTGCAGGGCGGCGTCCTTCTGGTCGAAGAAAATCGGGCTGTAGTTGTCGTTGTAGAGCATGAAGCTCACGCCCGGCGCGCGCAGCTCGCCGCTGCGGGTGACCTTCGGTGTCGGCGGGGGCGCCGCGGCCCAGGCGCACCAGGGGGTGGCGAGCAGGGTGGCGGCCAGAAGGGTTCGCAATCGGCGGTGCATGGCGCGGCTCCAGAGAGTGAGGGGATGGCGCTCGGCGCGTCATGCTCACGAGCTCGGTGGTCACCCTACTATGATAGCGGTATCAGTCGCAAGATCGGGTCGATCGGAACTCGGCGAACCACTGCCGAGAGGCGACAGTTGAGGTCGGTGGGGTGCTCGAATTTTGCCGCTAAAA
>JAKBBE010000231.1 GCA_021826035.1 Pseudomonadota bacterium
ACCGCCGCGCGATGGCGCGAGCGCTCGAACTTGCCGCGCTCGGCCTGCAGACGGCGCACCCGAACCCACGGGTCGGGTGCGTCATCGCTCGCGGCGAGCAGATCATTGGGGAGGGCTGGCACGTCCGGGCCGGGGAGCCTCATGCGGAGGTTCATGCGCTGCGGGCGGCGGGCGCGGCCGCGTCCGGCGCCACGGCATACGTCACGCTCGAACCGTGTAGTCATCACGGACGCACGCCGCCGTGCGCGCAGGCGCTGCTCGATGCGGGCATCGGGCGCGTCGTATTCGCCCTCGGGGATCCGAACCCCCGGGTCAATGGCGGGGGGGCGCGACTGCTGCAGGAGGGCGGTGTGCCGGTGCAGTCCGGGCTGCTGCAGGCTGAGGCGGCCGAGCTCAACGTGGGATTCCTCAAGCGGATGCGCACGGGGCGTCCCTGGGTGCGGGTGAAGCTCGCCATGAGTCTCGATGGCCGTACGGCGCTCGCCGATGGGCAGAGCCACTGGATCACCGGGCCGGCCGCGCGTCAGGACGTGCAGCTCTGGCGGGCTCGCAGCGGCGCGGTGCTGACCGGCATCGGCACGGTGCTCGCCGACGACCCGCGCCTGGATGTCCGCCTGGACGACCCGCCCGGCGGCGCTCGTCCGCCGCAGCTGCGCGTGGTGCTCGATTCGCAGCTGCGCACCTCGCCGCAGGCCCGGCTGTTCTCGATTCCGGGACCGGTCCTGGTGGTGGGTCGCGCGCCGCCGCCGGCCGAGGCGCAGGCATTCGCTCGCCGCCGTGCCGCGCTCGAAGCGCACGCAACGGTCGAAACATTGCCGGCCGCCGGCGGGCGGGTTCTGCTGGAGGCGCTGCTCGAGGCATTGGGGCGCCGCGAAATCAATGAGCTGTGGGTCGAGTCCGGTCCGACACTGGCCGGCGCTCTGCTGGCGGAGGGTTGGGCGGACGAACTGATCCTGTACGTCGCGCCGCGCCTGCTCGGGCCGCAGAGTCGGCCGCTGGTGCACCTGCCGGCGCTCGAGCGGCTGCAGGACTCGGCCTGGTTTGACATCATCTCGAGCGAGCCGATGGGCGCGGATCTGCGCGTGCGCCTGCGGCCGCGACAGCCCTTCCAAGAGGACAACTGAAGTGTTCACCGGAATCGTTCAGGACGTGGGGCGTTTGGTCGAGCGCGAGAAGCGCAACGGCGACCATCGCATGGGATTCACATTCGGGCGGATCGATCCGGCGGCGCTGCGCATCGGGGACAGCCTCTGCGTGCAGGGCTGCTGTCTGACCGTGGTGGAGCTGCAAGACGGTACGGTCCGCGCCGATGTGTCGCGCGAGACGCTGAGGCTGACCACGCTCGGTCAATGGGCGATCGGCGCCCACGTCAATCTGGAGCCAGCGCTGAAGGCCGGTGATGCACTCGGCGGTCACCTGCTGAGCGGCCACGTCGATGGCCTGGGGCAGGTCGTGGAGATCACCGAGGAGGCCCGCTCCTGGCGCATGGACATTGCCCTTGCCGACGACGCGCTCGCCCGGTACGTCGCCCGCAAAGGCTCGATCGCCGTTGATGGCGTGAGTCTCACGGTCAATCTCGTGCGTGACGCGACGTTCCGCGTGAACCTGATCCCGCACACCCGCGAGGTCACGACACTGGGCAGACTTCAGCCGGACGATTACGTGAATATCGAAATCGACCTGATCGCGCGCTACGTGGAGCGGCTGCTCGCCACGGGCGGGGCGGGGGCCTGATGGGCGGCACGCCGCACCGGCTGCGCCTCTTTGCGGTCGCGCTCGCGCTGTCGGTGGGCGCAGCCAACGCGGCCGTCCCGCGCGTCGGACAGCGCGCTCCGGCGCTGATCGTGCGCGAGTTCAGCGGGCGCACATTCGACCTGGCCCGCGAGCGCGGCCGGGTGGTGTTGGTGAGTTTCTGGGCGACCTGGTGCTCGCCGTGCCACGCCGAGATGCCGGTGCTGCAGTCGTTCTATCAGCGCTTCCACCGGCGCGGCGTGGCGTTGATCGCCCTCAGTATCGATCGGGCTGCGAGCGGCGCGCGCGTCGAGCAGGCGCTGCACGGCTTCACGTATCCGGCGGCACTCGCCCGTTCGGCCCCGGTGGACGGATTCGGCGAGCCCCTGGCGGTGCCCATGACCTATGTCATCGATGCCCGCGGGATCATCCGGGCGCGGCTGCTCGGCGGGCCGACCGGGGTCACCGCCGGCCAACTGCAGGCCGTCGTGCAGCCCCTGCTCGAGGCGCAGCGCCGGCGTCGGCGCTAGCGTCGCCTGCCGGGGAGGGCGGGCCGCACGGTATACTAGCGGGCCCAACGCACCAGGCCCCGCGCGATGTCCAAAGTCCTCCCCCTCTCCGGCCAGGCCCCGCCGTCCGGCGTCAAACTGAACAGCGTCGAGGAAATCCTCGCCGACCTGCGTGCCGGGCGCATGGTCATCATCATGGACGACGAGGATCGCGAGAACGAGGGCGACCTGATCATGGCGGCCGAGTGCGCCACGCCCGAGGCGGTGGCCTTCATGATCCGCCACACCAGCGGGATTCTCTGCGTGCCCATGGAGGAGGCCTGGCTCGAGCGGCTGGAGCTGCCGCAGATGGTCATCCACAACAGCGAGGCGCATCGCACCGCATTCACCGTCTCGGTGGACGCCGTCGAGGGCACCACCACGGGGGTGTCCTCCAGCGACCGTGCGGTCACGATCCGCGCCCTGGCCCGTGCCGAGGCGCGGGTGGCCGATTTCGCCCGTCCCGGACACATCTTTCCGTTGCGCGCGCGGCGCGGCGGGGTGCTGGTGCGCACCGGTCACACCGAGGCGGCCGTGGACCTGTGCCGTCTTGCCGGCCTGCAGCCGGTCGGGGTGATCTCCGAGTTGATGAATGAGGACGGCTCGATGGCGCGGCGCGAGCAGCTGCATGCCTTCGCTGCCGCGCACGGCCTGAAGATCGGCACCATCGCCGACCTGATCCGCTACCGCCTGCGCAATGAGCGCTCCGTGGTGCGCCTGTCCGAGCAGCCCGTCGCGACCGAGTTCGGCGATTTTCGCCTGTTCGCCTATGAGGACCGCGTCGGGGAAGAGGTCCATCTGGCGCTGGTGCGCGGCACGCTCGAGGGGCCCGAATCGCCCCTGGTGCGCGTGCATCTGGCCGATCCACTGCGCGATCTGCTCGGTATCCGCGCCGATCCGCTCGCCTGGACGTTGCGGGCTGCGATGCAGCGCATCGCGAGCGCCGGCGCCGGTGTGATCGTGATCCTGCGCGAGCGCGAGGCGCCGAACGATCTGCTCGACTCGGTCCGCTCACTCGGAGCGCCGCCCGAGGCCGACGGTGCGGCCCGTGCCGCGCGCCGAGAAGGAGGGGTGCTGAAGACCTTCGGCATCGGCGCGCAGATCCTGAAGGACCTCGGCGTGCGGCGGATGCGCGTGCTGTCGGCACCGAAGCAGATTCACGGCATCTCGGCCTTCGGCCTGGAAATTGACGGATACGTCGGAGAAGACGCGTGAGCACCGTGCGACTCATCGAAGGACAG
>JAKBBE010000045.1 GCA_021826035.1 Pseudomonadota bacterium
CGCGGGCGCGACCGCTGTCGATCCGTGCCCCTCTCGTTCGTCATCTGAATCAGAATCGCACTCCCCAGGAGCCGCCTCCATGACGTACCTCACGTTCATTCGTCACGCCGAATCGTTCCGCGAGTCCGGGCCACCGCAGGCGCTGATGCAGGCCATGGTCGAGTTCGTGCAGCGCTCATTGCGCTTCGGCGTACTCCTCGACACCGGCGGGCTGCTGCCGAGCCGCTGCGGCAAGCGGGTGCGCTTCTCAGGCGAGGCGCGCACCGTGAGCGACGGTCCGTTCGCCGAGCCCCGCGAGGTGGTCGCCGGGTTCTGACTCTGGCAGGTCTGCTCACTGGAGGAAGCGGTGGAATGGGTCCGTCGGTGCCCGAACCCGATGCCCGCAGACTCGGACATCGAAATCCGGCCCCTGTATGAAGCGGCAGACTTCTCATAAGATCGGGCGGCGCGCAGTCGGCCCGCCCTCGGCGGTCCGCGCCTGCGCCCCGGGGGAGCGGCCGCATGGCTGAGAATACGGTCTGCCTCTGGTTCGACGGCGCCGCCACTTCGGGAAGCCAGGGTACCGGACCGGTTTGATGTCCTCGATGCCGAGCTCAAAGACTGGGAGTCATGACCTTTCCGGACTCGCATCCGGGTCTCGCTTGGACACTTCACGAGGTCTCCGCTACGGTCGGGCGGAATATAAAAACCGTGGTAATTGACTCTAACGCTCAGGTAGTTTCGATGAAATATTCATGCTGGCCATATGGCGCAGCATATTTTGATCGCTATACTTGATCTTATGGCTCAATCCAGGCCTAAGTTCTCATTCAAGGAGGTCTTCGCAAAACTCCCCCGTGGCGAGCCGCTGAGCACGGCCGCGCTCCGAGAGTACGGGGTCAGCGAATTCCGGGCCTCGGACCTTGCGCGCAGCGGATGGCTCACCCATCTCGGCCGCGGCGTCTACATGCTGCCCGGCGATACGCTCTCCCGAGACGGCTGCCTCGCCTTCCTCACCCACCGAATGACCGACTTTCATGTCGGCGGCAAGACGGCCCTCGACTGGCGCGGAGTCCGCCAAAGCGTCAGGTTCAGAGAAATGCTCACGTTATGGGGAGATGCGCCCAAGCGCCTCCCCCCGTGGTTCACCGAGCGCTTTCCCAGCCGGTATCAGGCGACTCAGCTGTTCGATGATCAGCTCCCCAAGGGACTTGGCCTGCAAGCCCTCCCGACCGGCCGCCCCGACGTACTCGTCTCCGTACCGGAGCGCGCGCTCCTCGAGTTCCTGAGTGATGTGGGGAAAATTCAGCCGCTCGAGGAAGCGCGGCAGCTCGTCGAACTCCTGCATAGCTTGCGGGAAAAGGTGCTGGACCCGCTGCTCGCACACACCAAGAGAATCAAGGTCGTTCGTCTCGCCGAACTCCTCTCAAGAGAGTTGGAACTTCCCTGGGCCGCGACGGCACTGCGGCATAGCCAGCGTATCGGCGGAGGAAAACGCTGGGTGGCCGTGACGAAAGCCGGCGAGCGCCTGGACCTGAGGCGGCCATGAATCCGCGATACGTCGACACCGTGCGCGTATTGCTCGCCGTGGCCCCGGTGGTGTTCCGGTCGCCTCGCTTTGCGCTCAAGGGAGGCACAGCACTGAATTTGTTTGTGCATGACATGCCGCGGCTCTCCGTCGACATCGACGTCGTCTTTATTGATCACACCCTCAATCGCGAAGATGCGCTGCACTGGCACGGATGTTCGAGCGCCACCCGCACGTCACGATCTTCCCCGGCGATGCCATCGAAGTGATGCCCGTTCTTGTGACCGTCCCGCAGGCCTGACGTAAGAGGAGTTCACCATGCCTGAAGTGATGTTCTATCTGATTTACGACGGCAACTGTGCCGAGGCGCTGCACTTCTACGAGCATGCGCTCGGGGCGCGGATCGAGGTGCTCATCCGCGGCGCCGACACGCCGATGGCCGCGCACATCCCGCCCGAGCACGCCGATCGTGTGGTGCACGGCCGGCTCGCACTGCCGGGCGGCGGCATGCTCTATGCGGGGGACTGCCAGGCGCACGTCGACTATCTGGGCATTCACGGCGTGCGGATGACGCTGAACTTCGAGTCGGCGGTGCAGGCCGCCGAGGCGTTCAACGGCCTGGCCGAAGGCGGCGAGGTGACCATGCCCCTGCAGCAGACCTTCTGGGCGGTCGTCTCCGGCATGGTGACGGACCGGTTCGGCGTCCCCTGGATGATCAACGGCGAGCTGTTGCCGAGCGCGACCGGCTGAGCGGCACGGAGCGCACCGCCCATGAGTTACATGCTCCTCATTCTCGAGAAACCGGGCGACCGGGCCGCGCGCGAGGAAGCCGAGGGCTGCGATCTCTACGCGCAGATGCTGCGCTTCAGCGCCGATCTGAAGGCGCGCGGCCTGCTCACGATGAGCCAGACGCTGACGTCCGATGCCCGCGGCACGCGCATCACCCGCCAGGGCGAGGCATTCACCGTGCGCGACGATCCCTTCACCGAGGCGCGCCAGATCGTCGGGGGCTTCTTTTAGCGCTGCGCGCGCGCCCAGCGCACTCAACGCAGCTGCGCAACGGGGCGCTCGCGAGCGCGCAGCGCCTCCAACAGGAGTGCGAACGCCGGGGAGAGCTGACGGCGGCTCGGGTAGTACAGGTGATAGCCGGGAAACGGCGGACACCAGTCCTCGAGCACCACGCGCAGATGACCCCGTGCCAGATGGGGCCGCACGATGTCCTCGGGCAGGAAGGCCACGCCGAACCCAGCGAGCGCGGCATTGAGCATCAGCGCGAGGGTGCCGAACACCAGCTGACCGTCCACCCGGACGTTCAGCTTGCGCCGGCCCTTCTCGAACTCCCAGGCGTACAGCCCACCGCGCGTCGGCAGCCGGATGTTGATGCAGTTGTGCTCGGTCAGATCCTGCGGCCTGCGCAGCACGGGCCGCCCGGCAAAATACTCCGGGGTCCCGACCACCAGCATGCGCAGGTCCGGACCGATCCGCACCGCGATCATGTCCTTGTCCACCTGCTCACCGAAACGCACCCCGGCATCGAAGCGCTCGGCGACGATGTCGGTGAAACTCTGATCGACGCTCACCTCGACTTTGATGTCCGGGTACTGCGGCAGGAACCTCGCCAGTGCCGGCCAGAGCACCTCGCGCGCGGCGTGTTCACTCGCCGTGATGCGGATCGTTCCGGCCGGGCGGTCCCGCAGCGCGACGAGTCCCTCGAGTTCCGTCTCGATCTGCTCAAAATGCGGCCCGAGCCGCTCGATCAATCGCTGCCCCGCCTCCGTGGGCGCCAGGCTGCGGGTGGTGCGCGAGAGCAGACGGATGCCGAGCTTCGCCTCGAGCCGGCGGATCGTATGACTCAGTGCCGACTGAGACACCCCGAGCTTGGCGGCCGCGCCGGTGAAGCTGCGCTCACGCACGACGGCGAGAAAGGCCTGCAGGTCATCGAAGGCCGCGCGGGACATACATGAATCTCATTCATAGACCCATTCGAATTATCCCATCTAATCAACAGACGCACCAGGGACTATCGTGCGGCCTGGGCGGGCCTCCCGTGACAGCATCGCCCCCGGGGCGCAGGTCTCTCTGCCCACCGGCTGCACCGGCGTGCGGCCACCACGGCCGGATCTCGGTGCCGCGCGAGGGCGGACCGGAGAGACCCGCCCATCGCTGACCGTCCGGAACGAACCGACATCGCCCGCAGAGGAGAACAGCACCATGGAGCAGCGCACACTCGGCACTCGCGGTCCTGCAGTATCGGCCCTCGGCCTCGGCTGCATGGGCCTCAGTCACGGCTATGGCCCGCCGGTCCCGACCGCCCAGGGCATCGCCCTGATCCGCGCCGCCGTGGAGCGCGGCGTGACCTTGTTCGATACCGCCGAGGTGTACGGTCCGTTCGCCAACGAAGAATTGCTCGGCGAGGCGCTCGCCCCGGTGCGCGATCAGGTGGTGATCGCGACGAAATTCGGCTTCCACATCGAACCGGGTCATCCGGATCTGCGCCGCCTGGACAGCCGACCGGCGCACATCCGCGAGGTGGTCGATGCGTCACTGCGACGCCTGAGAACCGATCACATCGACCTGCTCTACCAGCATCGGGTCGATCCCGACGTGCCCATCGAGGAGGTCGCCGGCACGGTCAAGGCGCTGATCGGCGCCGGCAAGGTGCGACACTTCGGACTCTCGGAGGCCGGAGCCGATTCGATCCGGCGCGCACACGCGGTCCTGCCGGTGACGGCGCTGCAGAGCGAGTACTCGCTGTGGTGGCGCGAGCCGGAGCGCGAGATCCTGCCGCTGTGCGCGGAGCTCGGGATCGGCTTCGTCCCGTTCAGCCCACTCGGCCGAGGCTTTCTCACCGGCGCGATCGATGCCACCACGCAGTTCGCGAGCAACGACTTTCGCACGCAGGTGCCGCGGTTCACTCCCGAGGCACGCCAGGCGAATCAGGCCCTCGTGGAGCGGATCGGGGCGATCGCGGCGGGCAAAGGCGCCACCCGTGCGCAGATCGCCCTCGCCTGGGTGTTGGCGCAGCAGCCCTGGATCGTGCCGATCCCCGGCACGACGCGCCTTGCGCGGCTGGAGGAGAACCTGGCCGCCACCGAGCTCACACTGACAGCCGAGGATCTCACCGAGATCGACCACGCGCTCGCGCAGATCACCGTACACGGCGCGCGCTATCCACAGCAGCTGCAGCAGCTCGCCGGCCGTTGAACGGCACGCACGCCCGCACCCGACGGTGAATGAGGAGTTCAGAGCGATGAAGACACGCATGCTGGGGACGCTCGAGGTGGCCGAGATCGGCTACGGCGCGATGAGTTTCGCCTCGACCTATGGCGCCTCGCCGGAGCGGGCGGAGGCCGTTCGCGTGATCCGCGGCGCCCACGAGCTCGGCGTCACGCACTTCGATACGGCGGAGGTCTACGGGCCCTTCACCAATGAGGAACTGGTCGGGGAGGCGCTCGCACCGATTCGCAACCAGGTGAGCATCGCCAGCAAGTTCGGCTGGAATGTGAACCTCAAGACCGGCGAGCGCGGGCCGGGCCTGAACAGCCGCCCGGCGCATATCCGCCGCGCCGTCGAGGGCATGCTCAAACGCTTGCAGACCGACCGGATTGACCTGCTCTACCAGCACCGCGTGGATCCTGAGGTGCCGATCGAGGATGTGGCCGGTACGGTCAAAGATCTGATCGGCGCCGGCAAGGTGCGCCATTTCGGGCTGTCGGAGGCGGCCGCCGAGACGATCCGCCGGGCGCACGCCGTGCAACCGGTCGCCGCGGTGCAGAGTGAGTATTCGCTCTGGACGCGTGAGCCGGAGCCGGAGATTCTGCCGCTGTGCGCCGAACTGGGCATCGGCTTCGTACCCTGGAGCCCGCTCGGACAGGGCTTTCTCACCGGGACGATCGATCCGAATGCCCGCTTCGAGGGGCCCGATGCGCGCAAGAACTTCCCCCGCTTCACCCCGGAGGCCCTCGCGGCCAACCAGGCGCTGATCCGGTTGCTCAACGAGCTCGCCGCCGCCCAGCGCGCCACGCCGGCGCAGATCGCCCTCGCCTGGCTGCTCGCGCAGCGGCCGTGGATCGTGCCGATTCCCGGCACGCGTCGCCTGGATCGGGTTCGGGAAAATGTCGGCGCGGCCGCCCTCACGCTGACGGCGGGCGACCTGCAGAAGATCGCCACCACCTGCGCCGGGATCCAGATCCAGGGCGCGAGACTGCCGGAGGCGATCCTGCAGTATTCGTACCGCTAGCCCGAAGTCATCTCACGCCCGAAGCCCTCGCCACCGGCTCCGCCTCCTCGCGCGCAGCCGGCGGCACCGTACTGATGCGGGCCGAACGCACCGTGCGCAACCCGCCCGGGCCAACCGCTACCGCACGTGCATCTTCAGCACGCTGATCGAATACGGCGCAAACACGTGGTGCACGTCGGCCCCGAACCACCGCACGGTCTGGGTGTGCGGCACGACCTCACGCGGATGCGCCAGGGAATTCCTCGCGTGCGTGCTCGCCGCCTGCAGCGTGACCAGCGTGCCCGTATGGGCCACGGCACTCGCCCCCTCGATCCGCACCGTGAGCGTCTGCGGGCGTGGCGCGGCATTGACGATCTTCACATACACCGTATGCGTTGAGGCAGTGCGGGTGACGGACTCGAAGCACAGCGGACCCGCACCGCGCAGCGCCGCAGCCACCACCTGGGTGCCGAGGTAACGGCTGAACATCACCTGCGCGTAGTAGCTCGGCGAACCGAAGCTGTGCAGCGCATCGTAGCCGATCAGATTCGTGCCCCACTGCGAGGCGAGCGGATTGACGTTGACGAGCAACGGCGCATAGCTCGCCATGATGACCAGATCACTGTTGCGCTCCAGACCCGTCATCCAGGCCGCATCGCTGAGCGCCGCGCCGAAGTCCGGCGTCGGGGTGCCCTGCAGCGTCGCCCATTCGCCGACGAAGATCTTCGGGCCCGTGCGGCTCATGTGATCGAAGTGATCGGCGTCTTTGAAGAAGGTCCGCGGACTCTTGTAGAAGTGATCATCGATGACGTCCGGCTGCACATCCCCGCTGACGGGCATGGTCGCAATCAGTTTCAGGTGCGGATAGGCCTTGCGGATCGCCCGGGCGAACTGCGCGAAGCGCCCGTGCGAACCGCCGTAGCTACCGGATTTGTCGAAGAAATCCTCGTTGCCGATCTCGACGTAGCGCAGCGCGAACGGGGCCGGATGCCCGTCACGGGCACGCACCGCGCCCCACTTCGTCGTGGCGCTGCCGGTGACGAACTGGATCTCCTCCAGCGCATCCTTCACGTACGGATCGAGCTCAGGTCCCGGCGCGATATGCATCCCGTCGAGCGCGTAACCGGCGTAGACGGCGAGCACCGGCTGCATGTGCAGGTCCTGGCACCACGTGAGATATTCCAGCAGGCCCATGCCGTCGGAGGACTCATACCCCCAGGGACTCGGGTGCGTCGGTCGGTCGACCAGCGGGCCAATGGTGATCTTCCAGTCGTACCAATCGGCAAGCGTGTTGCCCTCGAGGTAGTTGCCGCCGGGGAAGCGCAGGAACTTCGGATGCAACGCGGCGAGCTTTTTCATCAAATCGATGCGATCCCCATTCGGCTGTCCGTCGTACGTCGGCGGGAACAGCGAGGGCAGATTGATCAGCACCGAGCCGGGGTGACTGACGGTGATGCGCACGAAGTTGTCCTGCGACTCGGCAACCTGTGCGGTGCGCATCGTGGCGGTGTACTGCTGCCACTGCGCTCCGGCGGCCGGGAACCTCGCGCGGGCGAGCACCTTGCCGCTGTCGTCATTGACGATGGCCAGGGTCACCGGGCCGGGATTGCGGCCGTCGGCCTTCAGGTAGATCGAGGCGCGATAGGTCGTATGCGGCCACACCGGGACGCCCCAGTATCCGGGGTTGTCGATACCGCCCGGATCGCGCGGACTCGCCTTCGCGGCCGTGAGTCGCATGCTGTACGGCAGCGCGGCGCTCGGTCCGCTCGAGTCATCGATCGCCCAGGACATGCCGTCCTCGGCATTCTGATCGAGCGACCAGATTTTGATGAATTCGTGGTGCTCGCGCCGGTAGAAGACCCGGTCGCGGATCAGCTCGCCGTACAGGCCGCCGTCATAGGAGTGATTGATCTCCTCGGTCATGAGCCCGTAGAGCGTGGGACTGACCGCATGCAGCGGCCGGTTGTACTGAATCGTCAGCGTCGCCGGCGCTCCGAGGGCGATGGACGGTGCCGCGGCCGCCAGCATGGGCAGCAGCCACAACAGCGCCGAGACGGCGCGACGGAAGGGTTGAGCACGCATGAATCGATGACCCCCTGTGTGCACCACCGTGTCTGGTAGCGCTACCGTACCCAATCCAGTGTGCCAGAATTTGCGCGCAGCGGCACCGGAGGATCGTTCTGCTCGCACCGGCCGCGGGCCTGCCGGCGCACGCTCACCGCCCCGGAGACGCATCGTGCGGTGCCGGAAGTGGCTCGGTTCCGGGTGCGCATCGACGGTCTGATGCTCGGTGCCGAGTCGAGGCTCGCGGCTCGATGCCGGTGCGGGCAGTACCGACATCGAGGCGGAAATTCCTGTGGTATACGTCCGCCCATGAATGCCAGCCTCGCACGGACCGGTGGTGTTCTGGGCAGCATCGGCTCGGCACTGTTGATCGGCGGATGCGCCGGTCTGATCGCGCCGCACATCGTCGCGCCGCAGCCCGGCGGCCTGCAGGCGACGTATCAACGCACCACGAGCGGGAAGCTCGTCCTGGCGGACATCGCCCCGTACATCACCCTGCACCGGCGCATTGTCGTCGGCCCGCCGCCGGCGACGCTGGCCGTCGACATCATTCCCGCCGGGGACTATTCCCTGCGCCTCGGTACGCGGCAACGGCCCGGCTGTACGACCCTCTACCTCACCGGACCGGCCGAGCAGGCGCTGTTCGCCGCCCTGGACCGCGAGTGCCTGGCGCAGCGTACCGTGCAAGTCGCCGCCCTGAACGTGGATCCTCCGGACCGGCCGCTGAACTGCACGGCGCCCCCGCCCTCCGCGCCGCTCTGGCAACGATACCGGGCCGCGATCGCCCGTCTGCGCCGCTCGCCGGCGCCCCACGGCACGGTGATCCTGCTGCCCGGATACGGTGTCGGAAAGCTCGCCATGTTGCCGTGGGCGTTGATGCTCGCGGACGCCGGCTATCAAAGCATCCTCGTCGACCCGCGTGCCCAGGGTCAGTCGAGCGGTCAGTACGTCACCTACGGCGCGCTCGAATCGAAGGACCTGATACAGCTGGTGGCCGCGCTGCGCACCGCGGGCCTCATCCAGGGGCGCCTCGGGCTGCTCGGTGACTCCATGGGCGCAGCCACGGCCCTGCTCGCCGCGCCGTACCTGAAGCCTCTCGCCGCCGTGGTGGCGATCTCCCCCTATGAGCGGGCGACGGCCGCCATCCCGCGCTATGCGCGGCTCGCGCACTGGTACGCTCAGCTCATCCCATCGGCCTCGTGGCGGGCGGCCGAACGTCGGGCGGGCCAACTCGCCGGGGTGAACCTCGCGGACGCCGATCCGATCGAGATCGCGCCCCGCATTCGCGCCCCGGTGCTCTATCTGCAGGGGAGCCAAGACCAGGTGGTCGGCCCGGCGCAAGCGCGCCAACTCGCCGCGCGCACGCCCCACGCCCAGCTGAAGATGTACCCCGGACTGGGCCATCTCGAGCTGTCGGAGAATTTCGTCGGCCTCGCACCGCCGGTCATCACCTGGTTCAACCGCTACGTGGCACGGGATCACCAGACGGGCCGAGCTCCGCCGGTGGGCCTGCCGAAAGGCACGCAGAACGCGCTCGCGATGTCCGGCTGCCTCGAATACTGACCGCGGTACCGCCGCCCCGACCGATGTGTCTCGGCCTTGATCAGGGCCTTCTGGCGCGCTGACCTCGAGTGACGCCAAACATCCGTACGGTCCGCACTCGCGATCCTCGAGGGGATTGGCCGGTGAGCTCCCGCTGCGGTCGCGGCACGCTCAGCCGAGCCGTAGGCCCAAGAGCCTCCTGGCGGTGCGCGAGGGATTCCGGGACCGCACCGCCGGAGCCGTTCCGCGCGGGCGACGGGACGCGATCACGTCACGGGCGCCGGATTGAACAGCACCAGAGAATTTGCGAGCTGCAGACGCTCCGCGCAGGTCCGGCGCTCCCCGCTCGCCGTGCGCAGCATCATCCGAAAGAGCGCCCACCCGGTCTCCTCGAGGGTGGCCGACCCCGAGGCGATCGCGCCCGCATCGAGATCGATCAGATCGTGCCACCGGCGCGCCAGCTCGGTGCGGCTGCTCACTTTGAGGACCGGCACGCTCGACAGGTTGTACGGCGTTCCCCGGCCCGTCGTGAACACGTGCAGATTCATTCCGGCCGCGAGCTGCAGAGTCCCGCAAATGAAATCACTCGCCGGCGTCGCGGCGAAGATCAGCCCGCGCTCGGTGAGCCGCTCCCCGGGCCCGAGCACACCCGTGATGGGCGTTGTGCCGGATTTGACGATCGAGCCCAACGCCTTCTCGACGATGTTGGAAAGGCCACCGGCCTTGTTTCCCGGTGTGGTATTGGCGCTGCGATCTGCACCACCGCGTGCCAGATAGTCGTCATACCAGGCCAGTTCGCGCAGAATGGCCTGCGCGATCTGCGGGCTCGCGGCTCGAGCGATGAGCTGCGCAACCCCATCGCGCACCTCGGTCACTTCCGAGAAGAGCACCGTGGCGCCCGCACGCACGAGCAAATCGGTACAGAACCCCACGGCCGGATTGGCCGTCACGCCGGAGAAGGCGTCGCTTCCACCGCACTGGACTCCCACCACCAGCTCACGGGCCGCAACCGTCTCGCGCCGTCGGGCGTTCAGCCGCGTAAGACGCACTTCGGCGGCGCGCATGATCGATGCGATCATCGACTCGAAGCCGACGTGCTGCGGGTCCTGCAGGCAGAGCACGTCAGTACCGCCCGCCTCAGCGCCGCCGGAGGGGCCGATCGGAATACCCTTCAGCAGCCGCGTCGGCTGAAGCTTCTCGCAACCGAGACTCAACACCAGCAGCTCGCCGCCGAAATTGGGATTTAAGCTGATGTTCCGCACCGTCCGGATCGGAATCTCCGCCCCGGGAGCGTCGATCGCAACGCCACACCCGTAACTGTGCTCAAGGCCCACCACATCATCGACATTCGGGTAGCGCGGCAGCAGTTCCGAGCGAATGCGGCGCACCGCGTGGTCGACGACTCCGGCGACACACTGAACCGTCGTGGTCACAGCCAGAATATTGCGAGTGCCGACCGAGCCGTCGGGGTTGCGATAGCCCTTGAACGTGTACCCCTCCAGGGGCGGCAGACGTTTCGTCAGGGTGGACACCGGCAGATCCGACAACGACGGTGCCGGCGGCAATCGAAGCCGCTGCTCGTGCACCCAGCTGCCCGCCGGAATCGCTTCACGGGCCACGCCAATGACCGCTCCGTAGCGCACGACCGGCGCGCCCTCAGCGATGTCCTGCAGCGCCACCTTATGGCCCTGCGCCACCGCCTCACGCAGCACCACCCGGTGCGTCACTCGGCTGCCGGCCGGCAAGCCGCCGTCGCTCCCGACGATGGCCACATTGTCCCGCTCGTGGACCTTGATCACGGCCGGATTTTGGAGCGCTCCGCTCACGAGCCGCTAGCGCACCAGGCAGGGCCGCTTCGGATCGAAACGCCAGCCCGGCACGAGATGGTTCATCGCGAGACTGTCGTCCCGCGCCCCCAGACCGACGCGGCGGTACAGCTCATGCGCCCGCTGCAATTGCATCCGGTCGAGTTCGATGCCGAGACCCGCACGCTCCGGGACCCGCACCTTGCCCTGGCGGATGCGAAGCGGCTCATGCGTCAGTCGCTCGCCGTCCTGCCAGATCCAGTGCGTGTCGATGGCCGTAATGCGTCCCGGGGCGGCGGCCGCGACGTGCGTGAACATCGCCAGGGAAATATCGAAGTGATTGTTGGAGTGTGAACCCCAGGTGAGCCCCCACTCGCGGCACATTTGCGCCACGCGCACCGATCCGGCCATCGTCCAGAAATGCGGATCCGCGAGCGGGATGTCCACTGCCTGCAGTTGCACCGCATGGACGAGCTGTCGCCAGTCGGTCGCCACCATGTTCGTTGCGGTGGGCAGGCCCGTCTCGCGACGGAATTCTGCGAGAATTTC
The DNA here is from genome assembly GCA_021826035.1 of Pseudomonadota bacterium. The sequence continues at coordinate 11,687 of JAKBBE010000045.1, forward strand.
CCGCCCGGAAAATCCATGCTCGGCTCCGCAGGGATCCTCCGCGTAGGCGAGGATGTTGCGCTTCCCCGCGCACAGCGCGATCGCCCGCTCCAGCGACCAGGCACCGTTCGGATCGAGGGTGATCCGTGCCTGCGGAAAGCGCTGGGTCAGCGCCTCGACCGCGTCCATCTCTGCCTCACCCTCGAACACGCCGCCCTTGAGCTTGAAATCGGTGAACCCGTAGCGCTCGTGCGCCGCCTCGGCGAGCGCAACGATGGCCTGTGGGTTCAAGGCCGGTGCATCGCGAAGATGCAGCCACCCCTCGCCGGCTGCGGCCCGGTAGTCGAGATCGGTCTTGCGACGATCGCCAATGTAAAAGAGATAGCCCAACATGGGAACGAAGGAGCGTTGCTGGCCTTCCCCGAGGAGCGCTGCCACGGGCACATCCAGGTACTGACCCAGCAGATCGAGCAACGCGGACTCGAGCGCGGCAACTGCATGAATCGTGGTGCGCTGATCGAATGTCTGCAGGCCACGCCCTGCGCAATCGCGTTCGGCAAACGCGTGCCCGATGCGACCGAGGATCGCCAGGTGCCCGCCGAGCGGTTGCCCGATGACGAGGGGGCGTGCGTCCTCCAGGGTCTTGCGGATGGCCTCGCCTCCGGGCACCTCGCCAAGACCGAGGCCCCCGCGCTCATCGGTGAGAACGACGACATTTCGGGTGAAATAGGGACTGTGGGCACCACTTAAATTGAGGAGCATGCTGTCGTGCCCGGCAACCGGCACGACTTCCATCTCGACAACCTTCGGGGTCGAATGCTGCGATGCGCTCATGAGTGACTCTCCATCTCCCCCAGGCTGCGCGCACTTGCACCGGTGTCCGTCAGGTGAACGCGCTCGAACCGCCCGGCGATCACCGTGTAGGCAATCACGGCCAGCAGTGCGTTCGCACCGACGTAGACCAGGGCCCCGGAGAACGATCCGGTATCCTGCACGATGTAGCCGATGATGATCGGTGTCGTGATGGCGCCTACATTGCCGAAGGTATTGAACAGGCCGCCATACAGTCCGGGAACCTCTTGCGGCGCGGTATCGGAAACGACGGCCCAGCCGAGCGACCCCAGACCCTTACCGAAGAACGCGAGCGACATGATGAGGACCACGAGCCAGTTGGCGTGGGCGAAATTGCAGAGGATCATGCTGATCGAGAGCAGCATCCCGGCGACGATCGGGATTTTTCGCGCCAGCGAAAGTGAGACTCCCCGGCGCAAGAGCGCATCGGACAGAACGCCGCCGAGCACGCCACCGGCGAAGCCGCAGATCGCGGGCATGACGATGACAAATCCCGCCTTGAGGATGGACATGTGGCGCTGCTCGACTAAGTACACCGGAAACCACGTCAGGAAGAAGTACGTCAGCACCCCGACACAGTATTGTCCGATGTAAATGCCGATCAGCATCCGCCGAGTGAGTAACGCTTTGAGATACTCCCAGCGCACCGGCTGGGGCTTCCCCTGGACTCTGTCCATGTCGATGAGTCCGCCACCGGCGGCGATGTCATCGAGTTCGGATTGTTTCACCCGGGGATGCCGGCTCGGCGCGTAAACCGTCGTGAGCCACCCCAGGAAGAGCACCGATCCGGTGCCGCCGAGGAACAGGAACACCGCTTGCCAGCCGAAGCGAAGCGTCAGCCAGCCCATGATGGGCGCGAACATCACCGTGGCGAAGTACTGGCCGGAATTGAAGATCGCCGCAGCGGTCGCGCGCTCCCCGCCCGGGAACCATGCGGCGACGATCCGGCTGTTCCCCGGGAAGGCGGGCGCCTCGGCGAATCCGACCAACATCCGCAGCGTGAACAGTGTCCCGATCAGGAGCGCCCCGGTGAGCAGGCCCGCGACTCCTTGCAGCAACGTGAACACCGACCAGAGCAGGATGCTGCCCGCATACACCCGCCGCGAGCCGAAGCGATCGAGCAGCCAGCCGCCGGGCAGCTGCGCGAGAACGTAGGCCCAACCAAACGCTGAGAAAATGTACCCGAGCGTGATCGGATCGATGTGCAGCTGCGACTGCATCGCAGGTCCCACGATCGACAGACTTGCGCGGTCGGCGTAATTGACCGACGTCGCCGCAAACAGCATGAAGACCATGAGGTAGCGTACGTGACCACGGCCACGCGTTGCTCGATGGAGCGGGTCACTCATCGCAGCTTCTCCCGGGGCGCAGCGCTCATTCCCGACCCGTTCGGCCATTCTTCAGCCGCCAGAGTCCCAGTGGATTGTCATCCTGAAGCTGGGGCGGTACGAGGGGAGTCGGCATGTCCTGGTAGCATACCGGGCGCAGGAACCTGCGGATCGCGAGTGTGCCCACCGACGTGAAGCGCGAATCCGAAGTGGCCGGGTACGGTCCGCCATGGACCATGGCATCGGACACCTCGACCCCGGTCGGGAAGCCGTTGAAGATCAGCCGTCCGGCCTTGCGCTCGAGCACCGGCAGCAGCTCGCGCGCCATCTCGAGATCCGCCGCCTCCATGTGCATGGAGGCGGTCAATTGCCCCTCGAGGCCCTCGATGACCTCGCGCAATTGCGCCAGGTCTCGACATCGCACCACGAGGGACGCCGGACCGAACAGTTCTTCCTGCAGACCGCGCTCCGCGAGGACGGTCTCGGCCTGCGCACTGAAGAGTGTGGGCTGGCTCCGCCAACCCTCCGCCCGCTCCCCGCGGGCCGACACCGTGACGCCGGCCCGCGCGCTCCGCTGGCTCAAGCCGCTCTCGTAGGCGCCGTGAATCGCGCCGCTGAGCATGGTCGCGGCGCCCGCATCGTGCACTCGGGCCGCGGCGTGGGTGGTGAAGGCTTCGAGTTCCGGGCCCTCGAGGGCCAGCAGCAATCCCGGATTGGTGCAAAACTGACCGGCACCGAGCGTGAGCGCGGCCACGAAGCCCTGAGCGATCGCCGCACCTCGCTGGCGCAGCGCCCCCGGGAGCACAATCACCGGATTGACGCTGCTCATCTCGGCATGAACGACACATGGCTCGGCGCGCTGCGCCGCGATCCTCATGAGCGCCATCCCACCCGCACGGGAGCCCGTAAACCCGACCGCCTTGACGCGCGCATCGGCCACGAGTGCCTGGCCGACTCTGGTGTCGGCCCCAAAGAGCAACGAAAAGACGCCCTCCGGCAACCGATGCGTGCAGATCGCACGCTGCACGGCGCCGGCGACGAGCTCCGACACCCCAGGATGGGCATTGTGCGCCTTGACGATGACCGGGCAGCCGGCCGCAAGCGCCGACGCGCTGTCGCCACCGGCCACGGAAAACGCCAATGGAAAATTGCTCGCGCCGAACACTGCGACCGGCCCGACCGGCACATAGTGTGTGCGCAGATCGGGCCGCGGCGACGGCCGGCTCGGCAACGGAGAATCCAGCCTCGGCTCGAGGAAACTTCCCGCACGGACCCCGTGCGCAAACAGACGAAGCTGATCCACCGTACGTTGCCGCTCGCCTTCGAGCCGCGCCCGTGGCAGGCCCGTCTCGGCGCCACCGCGCTCGATGAGCTCCGCACCGAGATTCACAACGTTATCGGCAATGGACTCCAGAAACGCCGCCCGTACCTCCAGGGGCGCCTCCCGGTACGCGTCAAATGCTGCCGCCGCGAGCGCACAGGCCCGATCCACCGTCTCGAGGGTCCCTCCGCCAAAGGGCGGCTCGAGCGGCACGCCGCTCGAGGGGTTGATCGCTCGGAACGACCCTGCGGTCCCCGCGATCCGCTCGGGTCCGACGAACATCTCTCCGGTCACTGACATGGGTCTGGACTCAGCGCCGGCCCGCGATCAACGCGGCGAGCTCGTCCATTTCCTCGCCCGTGAGGTCCGTGAGCGGCGGGCGCACCGGACCGCAATCGCGCCCAATCAGCCTCATGCCCGCCTTGACGATCGACACCGCATACCCTTTGCGGCGGCGCCGGATCGCGATGTACGGCAGAACGAACTCCCGCAGCGCCGTGGTCACCGCCTCTCGGTCGCGGCGACGCACGGCGGCATAGAACTCCAGCGCGAATTTCGGCAGAAAGTTGTAGATGGCCGACGAGTACGTGTTCACCCCGAGCTCGAGATACGGGAGCGCGAATGTCTCGGCCGTCGGCAGCCCGCCGAGGTACGTGAGCCGCGCACCGACCCTGGCGTAGATGCGCGTCATCAGTTCGACGTCGCCCACTCCGTCTTTGAATCCCACCAGGTTCGGGCACCGCTCGCACAGGTACTCGAGTGTCAGATCGTCAATGGCGGCGTTGGCGCGACTGTAGAATATCACCCCGAGCCGCGTTTCCCGGCAGACTGCCTCGACGTGGGCCGCGATGCCCTCCGGCTCGCACTCGGTCAGATACGGCGGCATCAGCAACAGCCCGTCCGCCCCGGCCGCCTCGGCGGTTCGCGCCAGATCCTTGGCCATCGCGGTACCGTAGCCACAGGGGGCGAGCAGCGGGAAACGCCCACCCACCTCTTCGACCGCGATTTTGACCACCTGGGCCACCTCAGCGGCCGTCAGTGAGAAGAACTCACCCGTGCCTCCGGCGGCGAACAACCCAGCCGGGCCGTGACTACACGCCCAGGCGATGTTGTCTCGGTACCGGTGTGGATCCAGGCCGCCATCGGCGTGAAACGTGGTCACGGGGAACGAGAGAAGGCCCTTGCCTAGCGCGGACGCCATCTCGGTGGGAGACATGCCGGTCATGCGAATGAGATTCCTTGCAGTTCCAGATCAATGAGAAGTACGACCATGAGCTCAAGAAGGACCCGCAGTCGCCTGAAGGAGTGCGCGCAAATATCCGTACGCGAACGCAAAGGATTCGCGATGGCCATCTGCGGCAGGATTTGCGACACCGTAGTTGTAGGCATACGGATCGCCGTCGTTCCCCACGGGCAGCAACGGCACGTGATCGGGCATCAACATGCCCTCGTACCCCACCTCGCGATACGTTCTGACGGCCCGAACCATATCGATGTCGCCATCGTCGGGGAACGTCTCGACGAACTCGCCACGGTGTCCGCGAATATTACGGATGTGAACGTTGAAGATCTTGCCGCGGGTGCCGAAGCGGCGGATCACCTCGAAAATGTCCCGTGCCGGGTTCTCCAGCTGCGAGCAGATGGTGCCTTGGCAGAAATTCAGTCCGTGGTAAGGACTTTCGGCGATCGACAGAAACCGCTCGAGACCGGCGATGTTATCCAGAACGCACCTCACGCCCCGATAGCCGTCGGCCGGCAGACCCGGGTCGTGCGGATGACAGGCGATGCGCACCTTGTATTCCGTCGCCACCGGCACGACGCGCTCGAGAAAGTACTCGATTCTCGCCCAGTAGGACTCCTCATCGACCGGTCCTGCGCGGGTCAGTGGTGCGGCCTCAACTTCGACGGTGCGCTTCCAGCCACTGTACTGCACCCCTCCTCGGCCGGTGAGCACATGATTGCGGACCACTCCGAGGAGGCTCATGTTGTATTTCACGGTGCCGATGCCGACCGCGGCACAGTTGCGCAACAGGTGCTGGAAGCTTTCGATGTCCCGGTCGCGCTGCGGACTCTCGCCCAACATGATGGCCGGATGCGCTTCTGAGTCGATGAGCGTCGAGCGCAGCAGCACGCTGTCGGTCATCGCCAGCGTCAGGCCGTGCCGCTCGACCATTTCCCGCAGTCGGCTCAACTCCTCGACGCTCGGGAACAATCGCCCCGGCTCGAGCCCAACGGGACTTGCACAGGCGTGGCGCACGCCGAATCGGGCAAGGAAGCTGAAATGCTCATCCGTCGAAGGCCCGCTTTGACAGCCAAGCGTTGGACCGCGGTTCGCCACTGCTCGAGCTCCTCTAGTTCGCCGAGATGATCCGGTACACCCACACCTGCGCCGGGCGATGCGGGCCGGAGGGCGTCATCACGATATATTCCCCGAGCGAGGCGACCAGCTGCGAGGTCGCCGCCCCGGGTTCGGTCGTCACCTGGCCGAGCAGGCGATAGTGGTTTGCATCCTCCACCTGGTACACCTCCACCCAGCCATGACCGCCACCGCCGGATGCGTAGATCCTCCGGGATCTCGGATCGAAGGCGATGTAGTCGGTATCCCTACCCAGGGGCAGCGTCTGCAGCTGCCGACCGGTATCGCTGTCGAGGACCAGCAGCCCGCCCTGCCGGCAGGCGACGAACAGCCTGTGATCGCGCACATCCACCGCCGCGCCATAGTTGACCTTGGCGCGCGTCAGGCGCCACACCGCGGTCCGCTTCAACGTGTGCGTATTGATCACATCGACCTGGTTGAGCGCCTCTACATTGGCGAACAGGCGCGCCCCGCGTTTTTCAATCCCGAAATCCTCAATATCGTCGCCTGGTACTTTGAAATTACCGATCTGCCGCTCCGTGACTGAATTGAACACGGTGATCTCGGAATACTCGTGATGGGCCTTCTCCCCGCCGCTCACCACGAAGATGCGCCCGGTAGCCGCGTTGTATGCGATGGGATCGGCATCGATCTGAACGGGCAGCACTTTGCGCAGCGCATAGGTCTGCGAGTCGAAGATGCGCAACGACCCCGAGCCGTCTGTGACATACAAACGTTGCAGGCGCGGCCGATAGACGACCCCGCGGGGAATGGCGATCGGGATCAGCTTGATGAGCTTGCCCGCGGCGAAATTGAACACCACGAGAAAGTGAGCATCCACGGCCGTACCAAAGAGCCGCCGGCCGGCGGAATCGACGGCAAAGTGGTCGAAGTGACCTGTCACCTGGGCCGGCAGGTCGTAGCGGTGCAGGAGACGCAGGGGCGGCGCATTCGCCGCCCCTGCCCCCACTGCGAGCGCTCCGCACACCACGCCGAGAAGGCCGGTGAGCATCCCGCGCTTCACCGCCGGCTTCATCAGAACCTCACCCCGATCCGTACGCCAAACTGACGCGGCGGTCCGATAAAGTAGGCCGGCGGAGACTGCCCGCTGACGTAGGTCTTATCCGTCAGATTCGTCACGTAACCGGTCACGGTGTAGTGGCCGTGGTGGTAGGCCAATTGGGCATTGACGAGGCCGTACGCCGGTTCGTAGTCGACCGGGTACTGTTCGACCGGACTCATCCATTGACTGCCCTGGTAGGTGATGCCGATCATCGGCGTCAGCGTGT
>JAKBBE010000046.1 GCA_021826035.1 Pseudomonadota bacterium
AGTGCATGGGTTTTGGCTTTGTGTTTCCGGGGCAGGGCTCTCAGTCGGTCGGCATGCTGGCCGATCTGGCCGCCGGCCCGCACGGCGCCCTGGTCAGCGAGACGTTCGCCGAGGCGTCCGCGGCGCTGGATTACGATCTGTGGGCCGTGGTTTCGGGCGGGCCGCCGGAGCGGCTCAATGCCACCGAGTGCACCCAGCCGGCCATGCTCGCGGCGGGCATCGCGCTGTGGCGCCTGTGGCGCGAGCGCGGCGGTGCCGAGCCGCAGGTGCTGAGCGGGCACAGCCTCGGGGAGTTCACCGCGCTGGTGGCCGCCGGGGCGCTGCCTTTTGCCGAGGCGATCGCGCTGGTGCGCCTGCGCGGTCAGTTCATGCAGGAGGCGGTGCCGATCGGCAGCGGCGCGATGGCCGCCATCCTCGGTCTCGAGGACGAGGTCGTGATCGAGGTGTGCCGCGAGGCGGCCGGCCGGGAGGTCGTCGAAGCGGTGAACTTCAATGCGCCCGGCCAAGTGGTCGTCGCCGGCGATCGCTCGGCCGTCGAGCGCGCCATCGAGGCGGCCAAGACCCGCGGCGCGAAGCGCGCGGTGATCCTGCCGGTGAGCGTTCCCTCGCACAGCAGTCTGATGCGCTCGGCGGCCGAGCGGCTCGCCGAGCGGCTCGAGGCCGTGCACTGGCGTGCGCCGCGGCTGTGCTTCGTCAGCGCCGTGGATGCCACCGAGCATCGCGAGCCGGCCGACCTGCGCGCGCTCCTGGTGCGCCAACTGTGCCAGCCGGTGCGGTGGACGGACACGGTGCGCGCGCTCGCGGGGCGCGGCTTGCGCCAACTCATCGAATGCGGACCCGGCAAGGTGCTGACGGCGCTGAACCGGCGCATCGAGCGGCGCGCGGACTTCGAGTGCCTGGCGCTCGAGGATGAGCATTCCATCACCGCGGCGCTCGCAGCCGTCGGTGCGCCGGCCGAATCCAATGGGAACTGATCCGATGCTGCAGGATGACATCGCGCTCGTCACCGGTGCCTCGCGCGGCATCGGCCGGGAGATTGCCCTGACGCTCGCGCGCGCCGGGGCGCGGGTGATCGGTACGGCCACCAGCCTCGGCGGCGCCGAGGCCATCGGTGTGGCGCTGAAGGACGCGGGCGGCAACGGCCGCGGCGCCGTCCTCGACGTGTCCGATCCGGCCTCCATCGAGGCGCTGCTGGCGGATCTGGAGGCTGCCGGGGAGCTGCCCACCATTCTGGTGAACAACGCGGCGATCACGCGCGACGGGCTGCTGGTGCGCATGAAACCGCAGGACTGGGAGGCGGTGATCAACACCAACCTCAGTGCGGTCTTCCGCCTGAGCAAGGCCTGTCTGCGGCGCATGATGAAGGAGCGGCGCGGGCGGATCGTGAACCTGACCTCGGTGGTCGGGCTCACCGGCAACCCCGGCCAGACCAACTATGCGGCGGCCAAGGCGGGGCTGCTCGGGTTCACCAAATCCCTCGCCCAGGAGGTCGCCTCGCGCGGCATCACGGTGAACGCCGTGGCCCCGGGCTTCATCGATACCGACATGACGCGTACGCTGCCCGAGGCGCAGCGCACGGCGCTGCTCGAGCGGATTCCCTCGGGCCGGCTCGGCAGCGCGGCCGATGTGGCCGCCGCGGTGCTCTTTCTCGCCTCGGCGCAAGCCGGCTACATCACCGGCGAGACGCTGCACGTGAATGGCGGGATGTACATGCCGTGAGCCGCGCTTGGCGCGACCGGCAGAATTTCGATTGAAAAATCAAGCACTCGCAGGCGCAAACGGCGAGTGGCTTCCGCGGGGGTGTTCCCCTAAAATACCGCGCCCCAGTCGCGCCTCGGCCGGCGGGGCATTTTGTCCCTTCACTTAAGCATAAGGACCCATTTCTAATGAGCACAGTTGAGCAGCAGGTCAAAGCCATTGTGGCCGAGCAGCTGGGGGTCAAGCAGGAGCAGGTGACCAACGACGCCTCGTTCGTCGATGACCTCGGTGCGGACTCGCTCGATACGGTCGAGCTGGTCATGGCACTCGAGGAAGAGTTCGAGATCGAGATTCCCGACGAAGATGCCGAGAAGATCACCACCGTGCAGCAGGCGATCGATTACATCAACGAGCGACGCAGCAAGGCCTGAGACGGCCACGCCGGATCGCGGCCCGCCCCGACGGCGGGCGCTCCGGCGTTGCAGTGCGTTCAGTTCAGTCAAGACGGGTCACCAGACGGGTAGAGTGTGAGCAAACGTCGAGTCGTGGTCACGGGAATGGGCATCATCTCCCCGGTGGGCAGCACCGTGGAGAAGGCCTGGAAGGCCATTCTGGCCGGTCAGAGCGGCATCGGGCCGGTCCAGCGTTTCGATGTGTCGGCGTTCCCGGTACGTTTCGCCGGGGAAGTGCGCGACCTCGATCTGGAGCACTACTTCGATCCGAAGGAAGTGCGGCGCATGGATGATTTCATGCACTACGGTGTGGCCGCCGGCGCGCAGGCGGTCGAGGATGCCGGGATCGATTTCAGCACGCTCGACGTCACGCGCTGCGGGGCGGTGTGTGGGGCCGGCATCGGCGGCCTCGGCACCATCGAGCGGGAGTTCGCCGATTACGTCAAGACCGGCAACCCGCGCAAGATCTCCCCGTTCTTCGTGCCCGCGAGCATCATCAACATGATCTCCGGGCACCTGTCGATCCGCTTCGGACTGAAGGGCCCGAACCTCGGGGTGGTCACGGCCTGTTCCACCTCGACCCATGCGATCGGTCTGGCGATGCGTACGCTGCAGTACGGCGATGCGGACCTGCTGATCGCCGGCGGCGGGGAGATGGCCACCACGGTCTGCGGCCTGGCGAGCTTCGCGCAGGCCAAGGCGCTCTCGCGGCGCAACGAGGAGCCGCAGCGGGCCAGCCGTCCGTGGGACCGTGACCGCGACGGATTCGTGCTCGGCGACGGCGGCGGCGCAGTGATCCTCGAGGAACTCGAGCATGCGCGCGCCCGCGGCGCGAAGATTTACGCCGAGCTCGTCGGCTTCGGCATGAGCGGGGATGCCTACCACATCACGCTGCCCCCGGAGGACGGCGAGGGCGCGCGGCTGGCGATGGTGAACGCGCTACGAGATGCGGCGATCAACGCCGAGGACGTTCAGTACGTCAATGCGCACGCCACCTCGACCCTGGCCGGTGACAAGGCCGAGACGCTCGCGATCAAGCGCGCCTTCGGTGAGCATGCGCGGCATCTGGCGGTGAGCTCCACGAAGTCGATGACCGGGCATCTGTTGGGGGCCGCCGGTGTGGTCGAGGCGATCTTCTCGATCCTCGCGCTGCGCGATCAGGTGGCACCGCCGACCATCAATTACGAGACGCCCGATCCGGACTGCGATCTGGATTACGTGCCCAACACCGCCCGGCAGATGCCGATCGACTACGCGCTGTCGAACTCCTTCGGGTTCGGCGGCACGAACGGATCGGTGATCTTCAAGCGCTTCACCGCCTGATCCGCCCCGGCGCTCCCGTGCCGGTTCGCAACCTCGATCTGCCGCCGCGGGTGCTCAGAGCACTCGCCGCGCAGGATCCGCGCCGCTACCCGCTGCTGCTCGACAGCGTCGCCCCCGGGGCGCTCGGGCGGCACAGCGTGCTGCTCGCCCACCCGCAGGGGGCGTTGTGGCTCGATGCACACGGGCGGCTCGGGGCCGACGGGCGCGTGCCCGCGGGCGTGCTTGCCGAAGCGCGGTTTCTCGAGGCGCTGGAGCGTTGGTGGCAGGTCGAGTCCACCGGGTCAGCGCCGACGGTCGCGCCCTTTTGCGGCGAGTGGGCCGGCGGCTGGGCCGTGTACTTAGGCTATGAACTCGCCGCGCAGGTCGAGCCGCGGCTGCGGCTGCCGCCGTCCTCGTTTCCCGTTGGCGCCTTCGCGCTGCGCTGTCCCTGTGCGCTGGTCTACGATCACGAGACGCACCGGCTGCGGGCGCTGGCCGAGCCCGGCGCCGAGGCGCACCTGGCGCGACTCGTGGCCGATGCCGAGGGCGCCGCGGCACGCCTGAGCGAGACGGCTCGGCCGGCCTGCGCGATCGAGCCGGTCGAGGCGATCGAAGAGGAGCCTGAGCAGTGGTTTCTCGAGCGCGTGCGGCGCCTCCAGCGCGACATCGGCGCCGGGGAGATCTATCAGGCGAACCTCTCGCGCCGCTGGCGCGCGCGGCTGCGCCCCGGGGCGAGTCTGGCGGACGTCTATGAGCGCCTGCGCGTGGCGAACCCCGCGCCGTTCGCCGCCTGGGCGCAGTGGGGCGATGCGGCGATTCTCAGCTCCTCGCCCGAGCGACTGGTGCGCCTCGTCAATGGGCGCATCGAGACGCGGCCGATTGCCGGCACGGGCGTACGCAGCGGCGAGCCCGCCGCGCACGCGCACGAGATCCAGGCGCTGCGCACACACCCGAAGGAGCGCGCCGAGCACGTGATGCTGGTTGACCTCGAGCGCAACGATCTCGGCCGTGTCTGTCGCCCCGGGACGGTGCGCGTGGAGGAGTTCATGGCGGTGGAGTCCTATCGACACGTGCATCATCTGGTCTCGAGCGTCACCGGCACGCTCGCGCCGGGGCGCACGCCCATCGATGTGCTGCGCGCGGTGTTTCCCGGCGGCACCATCACCGGCTGTCCGAAGATCCGCGGCATGCAGATCATCGCCGAGCTCGAGGGCGAGGGCCGCGGGCCGTTCACCGGCGCGCTCGGCTGGCTCGGCCGCGATGGCGATGCGGATTTCAACATCCTGATCCGCACCCTGTGGAGCGACGGCGGGCGGCTCGAGCTGCGCGCCGGAGCGGGCATCGTGGCCGACTCCGATCCCGAGCGCGAACTGGCCGAGACCCGGGCCAAGGCCCGCGGCGTGCTCGCCGCCCTCAGCACGGCGACGGGCTCGGCATGAACGGCCCTGCGGTGTGGGTGGACGGCCAGGCGAGCGAGACGGTCGCGGCGCTCGATCGGGGCCTGCACTACGGCGAGGGGGTGTTCGAGACGATCGCCTGTCTCAACGGCCGCGCGCGCTTCCTCTCGCTGCACCTGCAGCGCCTCGCGCTCGGTTGTCGACGGCTCGGGGTGCCGCTCCCGCCGGGATTGCGCGCCGAGCTCGAACGGGTTGCGGGCGAGGGATCGCGCTCGATCGTCAAGGCGCTGCTGACCCGCGGGGCGGGCAGCGCGCGGGGCTACCGGCGCGGCGCGGAGCGCGGCACTTGTGTCATCATCCGCTATCCGTGGCCCGAGGAGGCCGAGCCGCGCGCCGGTGCGCGGGTGCGGATCGCCTCAGTGCGGCTGGGCGAGAACCCGGCACTCGCCGGCCTGAAGCACTGCAACCGTCTGGAGCAGATCCTGGCGGCGAACGAGGCGGACGGTGCCGAGGCCGACGAGGCACTGATGCTCAGCTCTGCGGGACAGCTCATTGGCGGCACCATGACCAACGTGTTTCTGATCGATGGCCCATCCGGCCGCTGGCGGGTGCGTACGCCCGAGATTCGCACCTGCGGGGTCGCGGGCGTGATGCGCCAGGTGCTGATGCGCGAAGCGGCGCGGGCGGGGCTGGCGGTCGAGGCGTGCGCGCTCGGGCTGGAGGATCTCGAGGGCGCGCGCGAGGTGATCCTCACCAACGCGCGCGTCGGGCTCTGGCCGGTGAGCGCGCTGCCGGGGCGCGCGCTCGGGCCCGGTCCGCTCACCGAACGGTTGCAACGGCTGCTGCAGCCGCTGCTCGAGGCGCCGGCGGATGAGTGAGGCGAGCGCCGTGCGGCGCGGTGCGCGGATCCTCGCTGTGGTGCTCGCGCTGGGGGTGCTCGGGGCCGCCAGCGGCGTGCTCTGGTTGCGGCACTATTACGGCGAGCCCGGCCCGGCACCGCACGCCGTGCGCGTGCGCGTGCAGGCCGGCGATACGCTGCACCTGGTGTTCGCGCGGCTCGGGCGCCTCGGGGCGCTCACGCATCCGCGCGCCCTCGAGCTGTATCTGCGCCTCATGGGGCGCGCGCCGCGCATGGAGATCGGCGTCTATGACATTCCGGCGTATTCGAGCCCGGCGCAGATCGTGCGCATGTTCCAGGAGGGACGGGTGGTGCTCGATAAGCTCACCGTCGTCGAGGGCGCGACGTTCGCGCAGTTCCGTGCCGAGCTCGATGCCGACCGGGACATCGTGCCGACGCTGCGCGGTGCGAGCGATGCCAGCGTCATGGCCGCGCTCGGTCACCCCACGCAGCAGCCCGAGGGCCGATTCTTTCCCGACACCTACAGCTTCTCCCCCGGCACGAGCGACCTGACCGTGCTGCGCATGGCCTACGACGAGATGGCCGCCGAGCTCGCCCGGGTGTGGCAGACGCGCCGCCGCAACCTGCCGCTGCACGACGCCTACCAGGCGCTGATCCTCGCCTCGATGATCGAGAAGGAGACCGGCGTGGCCGATGAGCGCGCGCGCATCGCCTCGGTGTTCGTCAACCGCCTGCGCCGGGGCATGCGCCTGCAGTCCGATCCGACCGTCATCTACGCCCTCGGCACGCGTTATCACGGTGCGCTGCACGCGGCGGATCTGGCGGTGAACTCGCCCTACAACACCTATCTGCACGCCGGACTGCCGCCGACACCGATCTGTCTGCCGGGCCTGGCCTCGCTGTACGCCGCGGTGCATCCGGATCACAGTCGTGATCTGTACTTCGTCGCCACCGGCAAGGGGGGCCACCAGTTCTCGCGCACGCTGGCCGAGCATGACGTGCAGCTGCGCAAGTACATCCATCAGCTCGACCTCGATCGGCAGGCGCAGCGCCCGCCCGCGGGACCGAAGCGATGAGCCGCGGCGTGTTCATCACCCTGGAGGGGATCGAGGGGGCGGGCAAATCGACCGTCGTGCAGTGGCTCGGTGAGTGGCTGCGCGAGTCGGGCCGCACGGTGCGCGTGACGCGCGAGCCCGGTGGCACCGAGCTCGCCGAGCAGGTGCGCCGCCTCGTGCTCGAGCACGGTCGCGAGCGTCTGTCGGCCGAAGCCGAGACACTGTTGATGTTTGCCGCGCGCGCGATTCATCTCGACAACCTGATCCGCCCGGCGCTCGCCGCGGGGGACTGGGTGGTGAGCGACCGGTTCACGGACGCCACGCGGGCCTACCAGGGCGCCGGTCGCGGCGTCGATGGGGCCTGGATCGAGACGATCGCCACGCGTGTGCACGCCGGGCTCGCGCCGGATTGCACGCTGCTGCTCGATCTGCCGGTGGCGGTGGGCCTGGCGCGCGCCCGGGCGCGGCGCGGACCGGCCGATCGCATCGAGGCGGAGACCGAGGCGTTCTTCGAGCGGGTGCGCGCCGGGTATCTGGCGCTCGAGCAGCGCGAGCCGCAGCGCATCCGGCGCATTGACGCCACGGCGTCCGTGCCGGCGGTGCAGGCGCAGGTGCGCGCCGCCCTGGCGCCCTGGCTCACCGGGGCGGGCCGCCCGTGATGCCGCCGTGGCTCGAGCCGCAGAAACAGCAGCTGCGCGCGGCCTTCGCCGCCGGGCGGATGCCGCACGCGCTGCTCATTCACGAGTCCCCGGGCGCCGGCGGGACGCTGCTCGCGTACTGGGCGGCGCAGCTCGTGCTGTGCCGCGCACCGCAGGCCGCGCCCTGCGGTGCGTGCGCGGCCTGCCGCCACGTGCAGGATCGGCAGCACCCGGACCTCATCAACGTCGTACCGCTCGGCGACTCGGCGCAGATCCGCATCGAGCAGGTGCGCGAACTCACCGCCGATCTGGCGCTGACGTCGCACCAGGGCGGCTACAAGGTCGGGGTGCTCGCGCCGGCCGACAGCATGAACCGCTTTGCCGCCAACGCGCTGCTGAAGACGCTCGAGGAGCCCTCGGCGAGAACGCTGCTGGTGCTGGTGGTGAGCGTACCGTCGCGCCTGCCGGTCACGATCGCGAGCCGCTGTCAGCGGCTGCGAGTGCCGACGCCCGCGCGCGAGGCGGCGCTCGAGTGGCTCACGGCCGAACGGGGCGCGGCCGACTGGGCGGGGGTGCTCGAGGTGCTCGGCGATGCGCCCCTCGAGGCCGCGGCGGTCGATCCGGCGGCGGTGATCGCGGTGGCCGTCGAGACTCACCGCGAGCTCGAGGAGATCGCCGGCGGACACGGCGACGCCGGTGCGAGTGCCGAGCGCTGGGCGCGCGGGGAGTTGGCGCTGCGGCTGGCGTGTTTTGAGACCTGGCTCACGGATCGGATCCGTGCCGGGCTTACCGGTGGTGCTGCGCCGACGGAAATGCGCGCCAGCGCGCACCAGCGTGTGCGCCCGCTCACTATAAAGGGGACGTTTGAACTCCTGGACGCGGTGCGGGAGCTCAGGTCATCATTGGACGTGCCGATCAATAAGGGCGTGGCGCTCGAGGCTGTGCTGCGCAGTCTCGCGCCGCACCGCGCCGCCTGAGCGCCTCGCCGGGTGGTCTCGAGAGCGAAGCTGAGGTTCCGAAGGTGAAAGCCAGTGGCAACAAGCCCAGTCTGCTGACGCTGACGATTAAGGACAAGAGCGCCCTGTACCTGGCTTACATGCCGTTCGTGAAGAACGGCGGCCTGTTCATTCCGACCAACAGCAACTACCGCCTCGGCGACGAGGTGTTCATGCTGCTCAACCTCATGGGCGAGGATGAGAAGCTGCCGGTGGCCGGGCGGGTGATCTGGGTGACCCCGAAGGGCGCTCAGGGCAAGCGCACGGCGGGCATCGGCGTGCAGTTCAGCGAGCAGGATCACGGCCAGACGCAGAAGAAGATCGAGACGTACCTGGCCGGCGCGCTGCAGGGCGATAAACCCACGCACACCATGTAGCCTCTGGTCTGCTCGGAATCTCTCGCGAGCCTTCGCTGCCTCTCGCATTCTCTCGGACTTTCAGTACGATTCGCTCAATTCGGTGCTCTCGCAATTGTCTCCGAGGGTGCCCGATTGGACGTTTTGCTTACATGAGGAGGTAAGCCCACACACATAAGTTAGTCCCGCTGATCGTGTGGGCGGGCTTGTCCCGGGAGAGCGAGAAGTGGCACGAAAACGGCGATCCGACGAGGCCGTGCGCAGGCTGAAGGCGCCCCATACGGGGCGAGCTGCTGGTGTGGGATGACCTAGTGACCGGATTCGGCGTCCGATTGACCCCGACGGCACGAGCTTCGTCGTCCAATGGCGGGACCGCTCCGGGCGTAAGCCCCGCGAGAGCTTGCGCCCTAGGCTCCCGCAGCTCTCGACCGCAGCGGCTCGCGACCTCGCCCGCCGGCGACTCCTCGAGGTCATCGGCACGTCCGAGTCTTCCGAGACGCGTCCTCTGCGCCTCGTGATGCGTGAGCGGTTTGATCGGAAAGTCACATTTGACGCGTGGCGTCCGCGGTATCGGCAAAAGGTAGACGCGCTCATCCGCCTCTACGTCGAAGGCGAGGCAAGTCCGCTCGTCAGCTGGCCGAGAGTACCTCCAAGGCAATTGAATCGCTCGGCGGGCGTTCCGTCGCCGCCGTGTCCCGGGCGGACGTCATGCGCGTTGTGGACGGGCTGAAGCCCGGCGCGGCGGAGCAGTTCATGGCGGTCGGTAGCAGCTTCTACAACGACGCCTTGGAGTGCGGCGTCGAGTGCGTGAGTCCTTTTCCCAACCGCTAGCGCGTGACTGGTGGATGGCGAGTGCGGCACCGCACCCTGACCGACACCGAGGTCAGCGCGCTGTGGCGGGCACTCGAGGAGGAGGGCGATCCCGCGCTGACGTGTTTCGCTGTGTTGGTCTATACAGGCTGCCGGCGCCGTGGTGAGGCAACCGGGATGCGCTGGGATGAGATCGACTTGGACGCGGCAACGTGGACGCTGCCGCCCGAGCGCCGAAAAACCGGCCTGAAGGATCCCACACCGTGCTGATTCGCTCCACCATGCGTTACGGACTGGATGGCAGCCTTGACGTGACGAAGGCCGCATCGCAGCGCTGCTCGGGGTCTTCGAACTGCCGGGCGCAGCCGAGACATTGGGCGGGGTGCTCGATGCGCTCGGCATGGCGC
The DNA here is from genome assembly GCA_021826035.1 of Pseudomonadota bacterium. The sequence continues at coordinate 9,970 of JAKBBE010000046.1, forward strand.
CCGCGCTTCGTGCCGCCGTCGACGGGCTGATCACCGGCGCCCGCTTCGTGGTCGTTTCATCGCTCGATTGCGGTCGCGTTTGGTGGCCCGCGGACGAGCGCGAACTTTGCGTTTTGCTCGGGGACTTGTGCGCTCGCACCGGCCGCGATGGCCACGTGGACATTGAAAGCGCAGTCGACGCCGAGACTCGGCCGCTCATTCAGGGCTGGATCGAGCGGCTGAACGCATCTTTACAGTGACGGAGCGAACTAGCGTCTCCGTGAAATGCATTCCCGCGCCGGCTGAGCCGGAATCGAGGGCCTGCACTACTGCGGGGCAACCTTCGCCCCAAAGCGCCCTTGGCAGCGATTCTGCTGTGCCGCCCATCGGACGGCCTTCGATAAGGAGTATGGGGCGGCCGGAATGGTCGCGGCGGTCCGGCGGCTTCGCCGCGGAGTTTCCGTCACGATTCATCTCGAGGGGGCGGCAGCAGAGCACGCCCAGAACTTCGTGGTCGGGGAAGCGTTACGGCTGGTAGAAGAGACGTAAGACTCCCCCGCAGCAGGGAAATTTGGCGATGCTGGCGACTGCCGGGCCGCCCTCAAATCAGAATGCGATGCATTTCGCCTTTCGCGAAGGAACTTCTTTCGCCTTGTCCACAATGCGTCGCTGCTCATCGATCGCCCGGTTCATGACCTCGACATAGACCTTTTTCTTATCCTCTGAGGACGCATTACGGACAAAGTCGGAGAGCGGCGAGCTGTGCCTTACTTTTTTGGATTTTAGGAATGTAAGCATGGTGGCTTTAATCCATTGAATTTAATGCTAATTCCAGCTCTTCGCGAGATGAGTACGGCTCGGGAGCAAATGGGTCGACGCTTTGCACATTTTGCCAAGTCGCCCGGACCCTTTTGCCTGAGTCATCGTACGGCTTCATGAGGACATCGATCTTAATATCGGCACGAAATGTGGTTTTTAAACGGTTCACCACGGTTCGCGCTGCGAAGTACTGCTCAATGAATCGGTTTCGCGGTACACGGCGACCTTCCGTGAGCTCTCGCGCTTTCACCACGCACCAAGCCAGCAAAGGATCCTGATATACATACAGCACCTGTACCAGACGATCCCGGCCCAATGATCGCTGAATATTCGCCTCCGCGCGAGCGTAATTTGAAAGCGTCCCGTCCAAGATAAAGCTTTGGCGGTTCTCGAGGGCAAAATCGAGTATTTTCTCAACGAGAATCGATGCTCCCGCCTGAAACAGCCAAGCATTAGAACCATTATATTCACTAAATTGGCCACGCAGATCATCCGCATCAATACGCAGTATCTTGCCGTTTGGGTGCTGTTTCTCGAGCGTAGCAATTAGCTCCCGAGAAGACTCCGTCTTGCCTGCACCTGGTGACCCGGCCATAAATACGGAGACCGGAGCATCGTCCGGAAGAAAGAGGCTGGTGTCAGTGAGTTTCCTCGCGATGGCCTTTTTATTCTTTCGGGCAAAATCCACTGCATCCTTATGGATGCGCCGCTCATCCTCGGTCATGTCCGTCATTACCCGAATGCCCGCCTTATTTTTGTTGGCAGGATTATAACTCCGTTGGCGCGCCGACCGCCCGGCCCGAAGGAGCGCAACGGCGCTCTGTGCGCCGTATTGCATGGGTGACCTTAGGCCCCTCAGTTGGTGGCGCCGGGCGGAGCGGAGCGATCTGCGCGCGCACGCTGTGCCCTCGGGCGCAGCGGGCTGGACATCCGGCGACGCCGCGAAGCCCCGCCTGGAACCGGCCGCGTGTTCCTGTGCCATTCCCTGAGCATCGCTGCCGATGAACACGGCGCTCGAGATCAATTCGCTCATTGTGCCGATCATGAAGAGCAACTCCCGCACTTCCTCGGGACTCTGAAAGTCGGCTGTTTCCCATCCGTGGGGACCCGGCAGGCCGCACTCTCGCAGAGGGTCGCAATGTTCCCGGCGAGCAGCCGAGCCGAATCGAGAAGCCCCGAGGACAGTCTCGAGAGATCGTCTTGGCTCAGCTGGCCTTGGGCGACCTGGAACAGATCGACCAGTGCGCTCCAGTTCTTGAATAAAAAGGACTTAAGACGCACGCCATGTAGTGAGCGGCGCCCTGCGGGGCGGCGCGTCAGGCGCTGCGGCGCAGCGCCTGCGGGTTCTGGTTCAGACCGCCCGTGAGCACGTAGGCCTCGAAGCCGAGCTCCATCAGAATGAACGCCGCGGCGCAGCTGCGCCGTTCGGTGTCGCATAGCACCACATACGGCACCTTGCGATCGAGCGTACTGAGCTTCGGGCGGATGAAGCACAGCGGGACGTTGAGCGAGCCGGCAATGGCATGCGTCTGGTACTCGCGCGGCATGCGCACATCGAGCCACTGCCCGCCGTGCGCGACGATGTCGGCGGCGCGCTCGTAGGAGATCCGCTGCAGCAGCGGTGCGCTCATCAGCTCGTGGAAGTCCGCCAGCCCGAGGCGCATCAGCACCCCGTCGGTGAGCATGCTCACCGTGGCATTGCGCTTCGCGTCGGCCAGCAGCGCCTCCTCGCCGAAGGTGTCCCCGGTGGACAGCTCGGCGAGTTTCAGTCCCGTGCGATTCAGTGGAGATTCGCGCGTGACCAGGCACTTGCCGCTCACGATCACGTAGAAATAGTCCCCGTCCGCGCCCTGACGGATCACCGTCTCACCGGCTCGGTAGGGCACGCGCTCCAGACGCTGGAAGATCGCCTGCAGATTCGCCGGCGGGATGCGGTGGAACGCCTTGGTGGTCAGCAGCGTGGTCATCCAATCATCGCCGCCGGCCTCGTCCTCCTGTTTCAGCTCGATCACCTCGTAGATGCCGGTCTGGTCCCAGGTGATCGCCACGTCGAGCAGCTCGCTGTCGATGGACAGATACTGCACGGCCTCGAGCGCGCGGACGGTGGCCGGGCGCGGAGTGCCCGGGCAGATCGGATCGGCCGCCCCAGTCGTGCCTGCGCTGACACTGCGCGGCGCTTGGCCCGGCTGGAGCAGCTCGAGTCGGCCGGACAGCAGCCAGAGGATGCGCCGGTCGACGGCCCCCTGTTTGAACAGCACCTCGCCGGCGGCAAGGTGGTGCAGGGTAATCTTCTGCGCCAGCGCCGCGAGGTTCTCGCGCTTCAATCCATCGAGCGGCACGAACTGCCTCAGCAGCTTCGGGCTGACGGTCCGATCATCGAACATGGCGGTGTCCAAGGACAGAGTACTGGCGCCCGTGGCGGCGGTGTGCACCGCCGAACGACGGGGATGGTAATACGCCGGCGGCGCCGGTGAACCGGTCGCCGTTCACGATTTTACCGGCTATTCGGGCGGTGTGCGCGGCTGCTGTGCCTCGCCGGCACCGCGGGCGAGCCCTGCCCAGCCCGCATCCGGCTCGAAGCGCTCGCCATGGCGCTGCGCGAGCCCCTGGAGGCGCTCGACGACGGCGTTCACCCCACGGGCGCGCGCGTACGCGAGAGGCCCGCCCCGGAAGGGCGCAAACCCGGTGCCGAAAACCACCGCCGCGTCGATCAAATCGGCATCGGCAGCAATGCCTTCGCGCAGGCACGCAGCGCACTCATTGAGCAGAATCAGGATCAGCCGGTCGGTGAGGTCCTCCGGGGCCGTCCCGGTGGCCGGCGCCTTGACCGCCTTGCCGTCCTGCCAGGGGTAGAAGCCGGCACCGCTCTTGCGCCCGAGCTGACCGGCCGCAATCCGTGCTCGCAGGGGCGCGAGGTCCGGCACCGGCCGTCCGAGGCCCTGCGCCACGATCGCACCGACGTGGGCGGCCACGTCGAGTCCGACGACGTCGGCGAGTTCGATCGGCCCCATGGGCATGCCAAACGCCACCGCCGCGGCATCGATGACCTCGAGCGGGACCCCCTCGGCGGCCGCGTGCATGGCCTCCTGCAGGTAGGGCATGAGGACACGGTTGACCACGAAGCCCGGCGCGCTGCGACAGGGCAGCGGCAGTTTGTCGAGCGTGCGGGCAAACGCGCTCGCCGTGCGCACCGCCGCCTCGCCGCTCGCCGGCGCCGCCACGATCTCCACCAGCGGCATGTGCGCCACCGGGTTGAAGAAATGCAGGCCGACGAGCCGCTCCGGGCGCTGCAGTCCGGCCCCGAGCGCCCCGATGTCGATGCTCGAGGTGTTGGTCGCCAGGAGCGCCTCGGGCTTCATGTGCGGCTCGATCCGCTGCAGCAGCGTGCGCTTGGCCTCGAGGTCCTCCACGATCGCCTCGATCACGATGTCCGCCTCGGCGAGGGTGCGGCCCTCGGGGTCCGCGCTCAAGCGCTGCACGGCGGCGGCGACCTTGTCGGCCGTTCGCAGACGCTTCTCGAACAGCTCCCGCGCCCGCGCGAGCGCCGGCTCGATGCGCGCGGCATCGCTGTCGTGCAGCGAGACGCGACAGCCGCGCAGCGCCGCCCAGGCCGCAATGTCCCCGCCCATCACCCCGGCACCGATCACATGCACCCGCTCGAGCGGCGCTGCGCTCTTGCCGGCGAGCGCTTTGAGGCGGTCCTGCAGCAGGAACACCCGGATCAGGCCACGCGCGGTCTCGCTCACGAACAGCCGTGCAATCGAGCGTGCCTCGGCCTCGAAGGCGGCCGGGCCGCGCGCACCGTAGCGGCTCCATAAATCGATGATGGCGTAGGGCGCCGGATAGTGCTCGCGGCGCACCTTGCTCGCGACCTGTGCCGTCAGGGACGGCACCACCCAGGGTCGCAGCGCCGTCCAGCTGAGCATCCGTTCGAGGAGCGCGGCGCGCCGCGGCGGCGGGGGTTGCAGGATCAGGCGGCGCGCCTCGTCACGCAGCGCCTCGGCGCCGACCAGCCGATCGACGAGGCCGAGGCGCAGTGCCTCCTCGGCGCGGACGGGTTTACCGGTGAGCAACAGGCGCATCGCCGCTTTGACGCCGATCAGCTGCACGCTGCGCACCGTGCCGCCGAAACCCGGATGGATGCCGAGCTGCACCTCGGGCAGGCCGAGCGTCAGGCGCTCATCACCGACGGCGATGCGGTAGCGGCAGGCGAGTGCGAGCTCCAGGCCGCCGCCGAGGGCGAAGCCGTGCAGCGCCGCGACCGTCGGAAAGGGCAGCGCGGCGAGACGATCGAGCACCGCCTGACCAGCATGGATCAGCCGGTAGCCGCTGTCCTCGCCCTGGATGCGGGTGAATTCCTTGATGTCCGCACCGGCGATGAAGCCGCTTTTCTTCCCCGAGAGCACGACCAGGCCGCGTGGGGCCTCGGCCCGAATCCTCGTCAGGTGTCCGTCGAGCTCGCGCAGCACCTCGCTCGAGAGCACATTGGCCGAGGCATCGGCCTTATCCGCCCACAGCCAGAGGATCTGATCGGAATCCCGCTCGATGCGCCAGTGCCCTCGGTCTGCCGTGCTCATCGGTTCATCCCCCTGTGGTCGGTGTTACCGGCGTGGCGTGCCCCGGGCGCACCTCGAAGTCGCACACCAGCGGCCGGTGATCGGAGAAGCGCACGTCCGGCACGCGGAAATCGCGTATTTCGAGGCCCTCGCTGAGCAGAATGAAATCGAGTTCGACGCGCGGGGCGCGGGCCGGATAGGACGGCAGGCCGGCGGAGTTCGCGCTGCGCAGTCCCGCGGCGCGCATGAACAGGTAGATCTCGTGCGTGCCCCAGAAGGTGTTGAAGTCCCCGGCCACGACCACGGGTTTGCGCGCCTGGATCACCAGGTCGTGCAGGGAGCGCAATTGGTATTGGCGATGGCGAAACTTCAGCGACAGGTGCACCAGGAACACGCACACGTCCTCGAGCTCGAGCTCGATGATCAGTCGCTTGATGCCGGTATCGAAGTAATGGAATCGCTCCCCGTGCACGTGCGGTGCCGAGAGCAGTGCATTGCCCTGCTTGCGCACGATGGGCACGAGCGTATTGAGCGAGGAGGTGCCGTATTTGCACTGAAACGTCGAGTAGTGCCCGAGCTGTGCGGCGATGTGCTCGGCCTGATTGAGCATGCCGGTGCGCACCGAGCCGCTGTCGACCTCGATCAGGCCGACCACATCGGCGCGCTCATCGCGCAGGAACTCGGTGATCCCGGCGAGCACCCGAGGATTGCTGCGCAGGTAGCCCGCCCCCGGCAGGGGCAGGTGGAACGCCGGACCGGTGCCGGTGGCGTAGCGAATGTTGTAGACGACCAGACGCACCGTGAGACTGTCCGACCTGCGCGCAAAAGTGGCATTTTATGCAATTGCGCCGCCGGCCGCAGCCACCGGATCACCGCACTTCGCAGCGGCGGCCGCTTGTGCGACACTGCCGCGGTTCACGGAGAACCATAGCGCATGTCGCAGGCCAATCCCATTCGCCTGTTCGTGACCCACCTGTGGGCGCCCGCCGATGATTATCTGCGGGTCTTTGAGTACCTGGAGAGCTCGCGGAACTTCTTCTACCAGAACTTCGGCGACCCGGAGCATCGCCCGAGCGGCGATCGGGAGGCGCTGAAACAGGCGCTGCGCACCCAGATCAGCCCCGTCGAGGTGCTGATCGGGCTCTCGAGCCTCTTCGAGCAGGATCAGGACCTCGTCACCTTCCAGCTGCTCTACGCCCAGGCCTGCCAGAAACCGGTCATCCTGCTGCGTCCGTTCGGTTCGAGCCAGGCGGTGCCGAAGGGGCTGACCGAGCTCGCCGATGAACTCATCGACTGGGACGAGCGGGCCCTGATCGATGCCATCCGGCGCCAGGCCCGGCACGAGGACACCACGCGCTGGGACACCATCGAGTTCAAGCTCGAGTGAGCTCACCCCCCCCGTGCCGCGCGCGATGCGCGCGGCACGGGGGAAAGCCTCCCCGGGGGGGCGGGGATCCTCAGAAGCTCATCGAGATCGTGCCGTAGATCGCGCGCGGCGCGCCCGGGTAGGCGAGCACGTAGCCGCCGGCCGTCGTGCCGTAGATGTCGTTGCCGCCGGCCGCCGCGAGGTACCCGAAGGTGTTGTAGCGCCGGTCGAGCGCGTTCATCACCTCGAGTTTGAGCTTGACGCTCTTGACGGTGTTGCCGTACCAGGAGGAGGGCAGCGTCGCGGCGAGCGCGAGGTTCAGCACGCCGTAGGAGGGCAGGTACTGGCCGCTCGGGGCGCCGACGTTGTTGTCCCACATCGCCTGCTTGCCGACGTACTGGTACCACGCGCGCGGCTTGATCACCATGTCGCCCGGCAGGGTGTGCGTCCAGTACGCGCCGATGTTGAACGTGCTCTTGGGCACATCCGACACTGGCAAGTTGTTGTATGAGACGCCATTGTTGTAATTGTTGAAGTACGCGCTCTCGACGTTCAGGTTGGTGAACATCTTCAGCGTGCCGAGGTTCGCCTCGGCAGAGAGATTGACGCCGTGGTAGATCGAATCGCCCGTGGCGAGCGTGCAGTTCGCCGCGCTCGAGGTGGTGCAGCTGCTGATGAACTGATTGCTGAAGTGCAGGTTGTAGTAGTTGACGTTGATCAGCACCTTGCTGAACTCGCCCACTTGCGGCCAGAACATCTTGCCGCCGACCTGCCACTCCAAGCCCTTCTCGAGCAAATCACCCGCCGGCAGCTGCTTCTGGTACAGACCGCCGCCGCCGCCCACCGGGGGCAGGCGATAGGTGGTCGCCCAGTTGCCGTAGAGCGCCAGCCAGTGCAGCGGCTGGTAGCGGATGCTCACCGAGGGCTCGAGCTTGTTGAAGTGGGTGGTGGTCGCCGGCAGCACGCCGTGATCCTGACTGCTGAACCCGGGGGAGACCGTGCCGGCCGGCGCGGTGGCGAGCAGCGCCGCATAGGGCGCCTCGACCGATCCCTCGGGGTAGTAATTGGTGTCGAAGGCGACCGCGCGGATGCCCGGGGTGATCGTCAGGCTCGAAATCGGCGTGATGGCATCCTGCACGAAGGCGGCCAGATCCGTCAGGTACCAGAAGTTGTTGCGATAACCACCGTCCGGGAACGAGGTCGAGCCGCAGAACTGGTTGCCGGGCTGAATGGTGACGCCGTAGCCGCTCAGCGTGGTGGTGCCGTTGTACGTGTAGCAGTCCGCCGGATTATAGAAATGCTGCAGCGTGTTGTATTCGGTATTGGTGAAGTATCCACCGACGCCGATCTGGTTGTGCGGCAGGTAGATGTCGCTCCAGAGCTTGTCGCCGTAGTCGTGCGAGGACGGATTGTTCCACTCATACAGGTTGTTCGGCACCCCGAGCGAGGCGGTGTAGTCATTGTAGTGCAGGTGCAGGCGGTTGCCCTGCCGGTACCACAGCTGGTTGTGCAGCGTGACGTTCTCGTCGAGTTTGAGGTTCTGGCGCGCATAGACGATCCAGACGCGGTTGAAGTCGTTCTTCGCCCAGACGTTCTCGTTGACGGCGCTGTAGTACCCGGAAGTCTGCTCGCTGAAGAGCTGGCCGGGCTGGCCGAGACCGTTGACGGTCAGGCCCGCCACCGGAGTGGTCGGAATCAGCGTCGGACGCCAGCCGTGACCATCGCCGAGGTAGGCCCCGAAGCTCGCATTGCCGGTGGCGAAGACTTTACGGGTCTTGAAGAACGCCGAGTAGTTGCGGGTCGGCCAGTTGAAGCCGTCCGGGGAGCTGCGAAAGCCGTTGGAGCGACCGGCGCCGCCGGCGAACACGGTTTCCCAGCCGTCGATCTTGCCGGTCTGCAGAATCACATCGGCGTTCTCGGTGCCGAAGCTGCCGCCGGTGAGCTGCACTTTGCCGCCCGCCTGGTTCGACGGCT
>JAKBBE010000232.1 GCA_021826035.1 Pseudomonadota bacterium
TGCGGCGTCCCAGCGCAGCAGCGAGAGCGCACCGCGCAGCGCGTGCAGCCGCTTGAATTCCTCTTCGAGCTGTTCGTAGGGGGAGGCCGACATGATGGAGGCGTTCCGGGCGCCGGGCGTGAACCGCCCGCCGGTCCGGCCGGAGCGCGCCGCTCACTGTGTGGGAGAAGGCCTCTAGTTTAGCAGGGGGGCGCACCGCAGACGGCGAACGACGCCTTAAATACTCTAAAATTCAATCAGATACACATGTTGCGGCAGCTTGACAGCACACCGCGGCATGGCGATCCCAGACCCGTCGTCGCCGCGCACCCCGGAATGCCGCACCCTTCCGGTACACTCCGGCCTACAGCCACGGCCAGCGGGCCACGAGCACCCCGACCCCGATCGAGAGCGCGAGCAGCAGCGCGAGGACCACGGCAATGAGGAAGCGGCGCATCGTCCCCATGATAATCCGGACCCAGACTCCATGAGCCTGCGCGTTGCAATCCTCGCCTCGGAAGCGACCCCGCTCTGCAAGACCGGGGGCCTGGCGGACGTCGCCGGCGCCCTCGCCGAGTGCCTCCATGCCGGCGGCCATGACGTGCGACTGTTCATCCCCGGCTATGCCAGTATCGAGCGGTCACGATACGGACCACGGCCTGTCGAGGGCCTGCAGAACGTCGCGCTCGAGGTCGGCACACACCGGTATGTCTTTTCCGTCGGGCAGCTCTCCCTCCCCGGCTCCGGGGCGCTGGCGTATCTCATCGAGTGCCCGGTGCTCTTCGGACGCCCCACGCTCTATACCGGGGATCCGGACGAGCACCTGCGCTTTCTCGCCTTCACCCGCGCTGCCCTGATCGCCTGCGGCAGGCTCGGCTGGGCACCGCAGATCGTGCATTGCAACGACTGGCACACCGCATTCGCGCCGCTGCTGCTGCGCACGCATTTTGCGCAAGAGCCCGCGTTTGCGGCCGCCCGTACGGTGCTGACCATCCATAACATCGGCTACCAGGGGATCTTCTCCGCCACGGACGTGGGCGACCTCGCCCTCGGCGATCACGCGTTCCTGCTGCACCAAGACGATCTGCGCGCCGGGGTCATCAATCCTCTGCGCCACGGCATTCTCTACGCCGATGCGCTCACCACGGTGAGTCCCACGCATGCACGCGAGATCTGTTCGGACGAGTACGGCATGGGACTGCAGGACTCGCTGCGCATGCGCGAGCTCGACCTCACGGGCATTCTGAACGGCGTCGACTACGGCATCTGGGATCCGCGCGTCGATGTGAACCTGCCGCAGCACTTCGATGCCGAACACCTCGCCGTCAAGACCGACCTGAAGCGCGCGCTCCTCTCGCGTCTGGGATTCACCTCCGATGGGTCGGTCCCCCTCGCCGGCATCGTCAGCCGGCTTGCCCGGCAGAAGGGTATCGATCTGATGATCGAGGTGCTGCCGCGAGTGCTCCGCGCGCGAGCGCTGGCGCTGGTCGTACTCGGCACGGGGGACGCCCCCTACGAGCAGTTCTTTCGCGACCTCGCCGAGCAGTTCCCCGGCCAGGTCATCTTCCACCGCGGCTACGACGATGCACTCGCGCACTGGATCGAGGCGGCATCGGACCTGTTCCTGATGCCCTCGCGCTACGAGCCCTGCGGACTGAACCAGATGTACAGTCTGCGCTACGGGACGGTGCCCGTGGTGCGGCGTACCGGGGGACTCGCCGACTCGGTCGAGCATTTCGATCCGGCCAGCGGTCAGGGAACCGGTATCGTCTTCAACGACTTCGACGCGCCGGCCCTCGAGTGGGCTCTGAACACCGCGCTCGACTGGTACGCCGACCCGACGCGGTGGCGACGGATCATGCGTAACGGCATGGCGAAGGATTTCTCCTGGACGCGCCAGAGCGGCCAGTACCTGGAGATCTACCAGAGACTCTCGAGCCCGAAATAGCGCGCGTCACTTGCGATCCGGCCGCGCGCCCCGCCGGCCATCCTGATCCAGCGCGCTTTTCCGGCACGGCTTTTTTTGTCCCGTGCATACTCCCCGTCACGAGCTACCTGGCAAATCCATGCCGGCGCGAAAGCTGCTGAATCTCGCAGCGCGGCGCGACGAGAACGCTCGGCGGGTCACGCCAGTTCTGTTCGACGACCTCGCCCATGCGCTCCTGCAGCACAAACCCGTGCCTATCGCTCGCGACACAACATGTACGCGATTCCGGATCGGCGTACCGAGCGGCCTCCTCATGCGCCCGTCATCCAACGGCGCCTCGCGGCTCCCGAGAGCAGAACACGTACGCTCGTGTACAATCCGTTTGGATGTGCTGAGCCAGAATCGGCAACCGCAATGTCTCGATCTCGCGACAACGTGGGATCGGCGCAGCGCATCCCGACCCGCGGACGGACTTTCAGTTGCGACGGTCCTCGGGCCAGACGAATTCCGCGCGCTGCACTCAGGCTCAGCCTTGAGCCCGCACCATGGTGCGGCGCGCGTCCGACAGAGTGGAGTCGAAGGAGAATCACGCCATGTCCAGTTCACCTATTTCCCGCCGCATCTCGCGCCACGCCGCCACGACAGTGCTGCTCGCCGCGACACTCACGGTCCTGCCGCAAGCCCATGCGGCGACCAATTTGTTCAACATGTATGTCGGTGCGGCCTACGCGCGCTCGAACCTGCGCGCTCGGGACAGCAGTCCGCTCCCCTTCGGCAGCGGCCCGCTCAGCAGCTTCGATCGATCCGATTCGGGCTACCAGTTCAGTCTCGGGGTCCGCGGCCTGGAGATGCTCGGCGCCGAGGTCGATTACTTCGATCTCGGCAGCGGCGGCGTCTCGAACTTGGCCACGGTGGGCGGAACAGCGGGCGTCGTCTCCAGCGCGAATGTAGGGCAGAAGGGCGAGGCGGCGTTCGCGATGCTTTACCTGCCGGTACCGATTGTCGACATCTATTTGAAGGCCGGCGTCGACCGAATCAACTCTAACTTGAACGCAAGCTACCTCCCGCGGGGCATTTTTTGCGGAGTACTCGGCTGCCAGAATCAATCCCTAGCGACCAGCAGGACGACCACGGGACTGGCGCTCGGCGCCGGCGCACAATGGCAGTTTGGGAATTGGGGCCTGCGCGCCGAGTACGAACGGTTCACGGCCTACGGAGGGCACCCTGACCTCGTGTCGGTCGGCGTCATTTGGACGTTCCTCTGACCCGGGGGCTTCCCGCCAACGCGAGCCTCACAATACGATGCCGCTCCGAATTCACGACCACTGAACGGCACGGCACGGCTGGTTCAGATGACAATGCCGACTCGCTCCTGCGCGCAGCCCAGCGGTATCGCCGCGCCCGACTCGCCGAAGAGCAGGTACAATCACAACGCGAGAAGCGCAAAGTTGCCCTAACGCTGGCTCG
>JAKBBE010000047.1 GCA_021826035.1 Pseudomonadota bacterium
TAGTCGGCGGCGCGGTGCGGGACCGGTTGCTCGGCCGGCCCGTGCACGAGCGCGACTGGGTCGTCGTGGGCGCGCGGCCGGAGCAGCTCGAGCGCCAGGGCTATCTGCCCGTGGGACGGGAGTTTCCCGTGTTTCTGCATCCCACGACGCGCGAGGAGTACGCGCTGGCCCGCCTGGAGCGCAAGGTCGCACCGGGCTACCGGGGCTTCACCACCGAGTTCTCGCCCGAGGTGACGCTGCAGGAAGATCTGCGCCGGCGCGATCTGACGGTCAATGCCATGGCCGAGAGTGCCGCGGGCGAGATCATTGATCCGTACGGCGGCCAGCGCGATCTTCAGGCGCGCCTGCTGCGCCACGTTTCGGCGGCATTCGTCGAGGATCCGGTGCGCGTGCTGCGCGTGGCGCGTTTCGCCGCCCGCTACGCGCCGTTGGGTTTTCGCGTCGCGCCCGAGACGCTCGCGCTGATGCACCATATGAGCGAATCGGGCGAACTCGGCGCGCTCGTGCCCGAGCGGGTGTGGCAGGAGACCGAACGGGCGCTCGGGGAGCCCCGGCCGGACGTATTTTTCGAGACGCTGCGCGAGTGCGGCGCGCTGAACGTGATCTTTCCGGAGGTGGCGGCGCTCTACGGGGTGCCGCAGCCGGCCAAGTGGCACCCGGAGATCGACACCGGCGTGCACGTGATGCTGGCCCTGCGCTGGGCCGCGGATGCCGACCTGTCCACACCGGCGCGCTTCGCCGTGCTCATGCACGATCTGGGCAAGGCGTGCACCGCGGCGGAGCGCTGGCCGAGCCATCATGGTCACGAGGAGGCCGGCGTGCCGCTCGTCGAGGCGGCGTGCGCCCGCCTGCGCGCCCCGAATGCCTATCGCGAACTCGCCGTGCTGACGGCCCGCTATCACGCACAGGTGCACCGCGCCGAGCAGCTGCGTCCGAGCACCGTGCTGCAGTTGCTTGAGGCGACGGACGCACTGCGCCGACCGGAGCGGTTCGAAGAGCTGTTGCGCGCCTGCGAGGCCGACGCTCGCGGCCGCGCTGGACTGCAAGCGATGCCGTACCCGCAGGCGGAGTATCTCCGTCGCGCGCGTGCCGCGGCGGCGGCCGTCGTGCTCGGCAGCGAAGAGCGCCGCGGGCTGGCCGGTCCGGCGATCGGCGAGAAGATCCGGACGCGGCGGCTGGAGGCGATCGGCGCCCTGCAGTAATTCTGGCACGCGATCTGGGCGCGGGCTGCGCTAGCATGGAGGGTGGCGAGGCACTGCACCTAAGGATCAAGGGGAGGGAGGGGCTTTGTCCGGCAACACACCGAAGCGCGCTCACGGGCCGAGCCTGCTGATGGCGGTGGGGGTGCTCGCGAGCGCCCCGGCTCACGCCACCGGTGGTTTGAGACTCTTGGCGGTGACGCCCGCCGGGATCGATGTCCCCCCGGCCCAGGAAATCGTCCTGCAGTTCAATCGGCCGATGGTGCCACTCGGGCGCATGGGTCGCGCCGCCGTACCGATCCGCATCCGTCCAGCGCTGCACTGTCAGTGGCGCTGGCTCGACCCGCAGCGCCTCTCGTGCCGGTTGCCGGGTCGGCAGCGATTTCGGCCCGCGACCCGCTACCGCATCCGCATCGGCACGGCATTCCGGGCGCTCGACGGCGACCGATTCCTCCACGCGCGCAGCGCAACGTTCATCACGCAGACCCCGCAAGTGCGCTGGGCGGCTTTCGTGCGCTGGCGCCGCCGCACCGAGCCGCAATATGAGGTGCGCTTCACCCAGCCGGTCACGGCGGCCACCGTCGAGCGCGCGCTGCGCTTCAGTCCGGTGAGCGCCGGGGCGTCCGTGGCGGTGCACGCCCGACCCTTCACCCGGCGGCGCACCGGCCCGCTCCTGCTGCCGGTGCCGGGCATCCCCGGGGTCATGATCTGGGTCGCCCATCCGCAGACGCCGCACTCCGAGGGCGAGCGCTCGAGCGGCCGCAGAGTCTGGGTCGTCACGCCGGTGCACGCGCTGAAGGCCCAGAGGCCGTATCAACTCGCCGTCGGTGCAGGTCTCGTCACGCCGCTCGGGCGGCTGCCCGGCCCGCAGGGCAACGTCCCTCACACGAGGTTCACTCCGTTCGGACGGTTCGCATTTCTCGGTATCCACTGTCTGACGGCGGCCGGGACGTGGCGCACGATTGCGCCCCCGGGGACGCCTGCGCATGCCGCCGGGCGCTGTCGACCGGGATCGTTGCAGTTTGCCTTCAGTGCGCCGGTACCGAAGGAGACCCTCGCGGCAATCCGGCTGCATCCGGCCCCCGTGGACGGCGCACAGCGGCGTCAGTTGTGGAGCGGATATGCGCCGTGGATGCTCGCGCCAGCGGGGCCCGCTGGCGGCTCGAGACCGTATGATTATCCGCTGCCGTACCGGTTGGTCGCGATGCGCCCGTACCGCGCGGCGCTGCCGGCCGGCGTGGCCGACGTGTTCGGCGAGACGCTTCGGCACGCGGTCGCATTGCGGTTTGAGACCGGGCATCTTCCCCCTGCGTTGAGTCTGGGGGCGCCCCAGGGCGGGGTGCTCGAGGCCGGCGAGCGCACGGTGCTGCCGGTCTATTTCACCAACCTGACTCGGCTGGATTTTGCCTATCACGCGCTGAGTGCGCAGAGCCTGGCGAGTGGGGCGCCGGTCGCGGCCGGCCCGCCGGTGCTCACCTCTTTGCTCGCGCCCTATCACGAGCGGCCGCCGCGCGATCAGTGGCTTGCGGATTCCCTCGGCGTGCGCGCCGATCTCGACGGCCGACCCGGGGTGCTGCTCGGGCACTTGACCTGGTCGCCCTCGCTCGGCAATCCGTGGTACTCCTGGGATACCCAGCCTGTGTTCGCCGAGGTGACGCCCTGGCAGGTGCTCGCCAAGGTCGGGCACTATGACTCGCTGATCTGGGTGAGTTCACTCGCGACCGGCCGGCCGGTCGCGGGGGTGACGGTGCGATTCAGTTCGGCACCGCAGAACTCACTCACCGGGTTGCATGCCGTCACGGCACCGGCCGTGACCGACGCGGCCGGGCTGGCGGTGCTGCCCGGGACGGTCGACCTGGCCGGCTACGAGCGCTTCTCACCGAAGGCTCCGCAGTGGTACGTCGCGGCCACGCGTGGCACCGACATGGCGCTGCTGCCGCTCAGCTGGAGCTACGAGCGCTGGATCAACAGCGCCAGCGGCGGCGCGGTCATGCAGGAGCAGCAGCCACGCCACGGACACCTGCGGGTCTGGGGATTCACGGCGCAGGGTGTCTATCGGCCTGGCGCCACCGTGCATTACGCCGCGTTCGTGCGTGGGATGTCGGCGACGCGCCTCACCGCCGCCCCGCCCCTGCGCTACCGGTTCACGCTCACGAACGCCACGGGCAAGACCGTCCTGATACGCAAGGGTGTTGCGCTCTCGACCTTCGGCGGCTTGCAGGGCCGCTGGTACGTTCCGAAGACGGCCGAGACGGGCTGGTACACCATGACGGTCAGCTGGCGCGTCGGTCCGTCTCGCCTGCGTCACCCGGCGGGCCGCTTTCTGGTCACCGAATTCGTACCGGATCCCTTCAAGGTGCGGTTGCTGCTGCAGGGCAGCCGGTTCGGGCCGGGCGCGACCTACCGGGCGCAAATCCGGGCCCGGTTGCACTCCGGCGGACCCTACACCGATGCGCCGGTGCGCACCGTGGCGCGCATCACCGCCGAACCCTTTGCGCCGCGCGATCCGCGTGCGGCCGGCTTTTTCTTTCGCGTCAATCCGCCGAACGTCATCGGTACGGTGACACTCGCCGAGCGCCCCGAGACGCTCGATGCGCGCGGCAACGCGCAGACGTCGGGCCAGTTGCCTGCGGCCGTGCCCATTCTCTACGGCCGGTTCACCCTGCAGGCGGCGGTGAAGTCGGCCCGAGGCACTTGGGTGGCCGATCGTGCGCGCGCCGTTTGGGCGGCACGCACCCGCTTCATCGGCCTGCGGCTCGGTGCGTGGCTGTTGCACGCCGCTCAGCCCTTCACGGTGCGCTACCTGGTGGTCGACCCGGCCGGTCGGCCGGCGGCGGGCGCTCCGGTGCACATCGTGCTGCAACGCCGCCGGCTGAACGTCGTCGAGACCGCCAACGGTACGGGGCGCTTCACTGCGCGGCAGACCACCGAGTGGCTGACGGAAGGACGCTGTCGGGCCACCTCGGCTGCTGCGCCCGGCGCGTGCCGCCTGACACCGAAGCAGGCGGGAACGTACCGCATCGTGGCGACCGTTCGGGACACCCAGGGGCGCGAAGAGCGCACGATCCTGAGCGTCTGGGCGGTGGGCGCCGGTAGGGTGGTTTGGAAGACGGGCACCCATGTCGAACTGGTGCCCAACCGACATCATTACCATGTCGGTGAGGTTGCGCATGTCCTGGTGCAAAACCCCTACCCGGGTGCGCGCGCGCTGGTCACCGTCGAGCGCTACGGGGTCCTGTGGCGCGAAGTGGTCACGCTCACCGGCAGCACGCCAGTGCTGCGTGTCCCGATCGAGCGCTCGTTCTTTCCCGGCGCCTACCTGTCGGTGGCCATCTTCTCCCCCCGCGTTGCGCCCCCCGACCCGGCGGATCTGGGTCGCCCGACGCTCGCCCTCGGCTATGTCAGCCTGCCGGTCGTGGGCCACGGCAGTGCGCTCAAGGTCGCGGTGATCCCGGCTCAATCTCAGTACCAGCCGCGCCAGCGAGTACGGGTGCGAGTGCAGGTGCGCACCCGTCACGGCCGGCCTAGCGGCCACACTCGGCTGGTGGTGGCCGTGGTGGACACCTCGGTGCTCGATCTGCTCGCCGGGCGCAGCCGTTATTACGACCCGCGCCGGGCGTTCTATGCGCCGCCCTCAGGTGCGGACCTCAGCAATTTCAGCCTGATCTCGCAGTTGGTGACCACCGTGCGCACCCCGCACTTCGGCAAGGGCCTGACGCCCGGCGGTGACGGTGGGGGCGGCATGCCGATCCGTTCGGTGTTCAAGTACACCGCCTACTGGAATCCTCATCTTGAAACCAACGCGGCGGGCCAGGCCGATTTTGCATTCAAGTTGCCGGACAATCTCACCGGCTGGCGCATCCTGGTGATCGCAGTGCGGCCCGCCGCGGCGATGGGGCTGGGGCAGGCCACGGTGCGCGTGAACCTACCGATCCAACTCAATGCGGCACTGCCCGATCTGGTGCATGCCGGCGATCGGTTCGCAGCGGGATTCTCGGTGACCAATCGAACGTCCACCCCCCACCGGGTGCACGTGGCGGTGAGCGCAAGTGGCGCGGCATCCGGTCATGCGGCCGGCGCATTGACGCTGCGTCCCTATGCGCACGGGTTGCAATGGCTCAATCTGACCGCGCAGCGCCCTGGGGTGATCGAGCTGCTCGCCGCTGCGCATTCGGGTGCACTTGGCGATGCGCTGCGCAAGACGATCCCCGTCGCCGCGAGCACCGCGGCGGCTGCGAGCGCCGAGTACGGCAGCCTCACTGCGGGCGCCGCCGCGGTAGCGGTCCGGGTGCCCTCGAGCGCCTTGCCGGGGTCTGCCCGCCTCCTCGTGCACCTCGCGCCGACCGCACTCAGCAGCCTCGCGGCCGCGTTTCGCGCGATGCGCGAGGATTCACTCGGTACTTGGGAGGTGCGTCTCAGCCGCGCCGTGATGGCGGCCGATTACCTGCGGCTGCGGGGCGCGCTGCCGGCGACGCTGCGCTGGCCCGGTGCTCGAGCGCAGATCCGCGCAACTCTCGAACACGCGGCGGACTTCCAGGCCGGCAATGGCGGCATGAGTTTCCTCATGCCCCGAAATGAATGGGTCAGTCCGTATCTCTCCGCGTACACCGCGCTGGCGTTCGACTGGCTCGCCGCCGACGGCTATCGGGCCCCGGCGAGCGTACGCTCGGCGCTCGACGGTTATCTGCGCGCACAGGTGCTCAAGGCCGCCTCTGCCCGTCGCCGCAGCGGCACGCTCGAGGTGCAGGTCGCCGCACTGGATGCGCTGGCGCGCGCCGGGCACGTGCCGCCGGGCGAGGCGGCGGGCCTGGTGCCGAAGCTGCCGCGGCTGAGTCTGTTCGGAAAAGCGCTCCTGCTGCAGCTCGCGATCAGGGAACACGATCGCGCCAGCGCGCAGCGGATCCTCACCGCCCTGCTGGCCCGATCCGAGCAGACCTCAGGGGCTGCGTCCTTCCAGGAAACCCGCGCGGACGCCTATTCAGCGTTACTGGCCAGTCCGCTGCGCGACAATTGCGCGGTGCTTGATGCGCTGGTCTCGCTCGTGCGGGAGAAGGGCCCTGGGGCGCGCGCCGTGGCGCCGCTCGCGAGCCGCCTGGTGCGCTGGATCGACGCACAGCGCAGCGGCGCAGGGCAATGGCCGAACTCGCAGCAGAACGTGTTCTGCACCACGGCCGAAGCGCACTACGCGCGGGTCTTCGAGCCGCCGCTGCGCGCCCTCGGCGGCCGGGTCACGGCGGCCGGCAAACCGATCCTGACGGCGTCCTTCACGCTCCAGCGCAGTGCGCCGCGCACGGTGAGCACGGCCGTCGTGGGTGCGCCCGCGGTTCGCATCACGCACCGCGGGCAGGGCCGCCTCTACTACACCGTACGGCTCGATTACCAGCTGCCCCCACTCCTTGCGGCCACGGCCGATGCCGGATTCAGTATCCGGCGCCGCTACCGTATCAAACACGGCGATCGTTGGCTCCGCGTCGGGCGAGGGACGGTGTTGCACCGCGGCGAGGTCGTGCGGGTCGATCTGACGGTGGACGTGCCGGCCGAGCGCCACTACGTCGTCCTCACCGATCCGCTGCCGGGCGCCTTCGAGGCGGTCAATCATCAGCTCGCCACGGCCGACATGACCGCGCCGCAGCACACCCCGGGCGACATGACACTGTGGTTCAATGACGGCGCATGGCCGGATGACTCGATGACGACCCGCGGGTTCTACCACCGGCAGATCGGGCGCGGCGTCGTGCGCTTCTACGCCGATCGATTGCCGGCCGGACGCTATCGACTGATTTACGCCGCCCAGGTCATCGCGCGCGGGCACTTCCTCGCACCGTCGCCGCGAGTGCACGAGATCTACGCCCCTGAGGTCTACGGACGGGGCCGGGCGCGATACATTGCCGTGGCGCCTGCACCGGTGCACAAGCGCTGAGGGCATGATGGCGGTGCGCGCGACGACGAAGCGGCGACTGCGCTGGGCCGGTGTGGCGCTCGCCGTCGCCGCCACGGTACTCGCCGTGGCCACTCTCTGCGACTTAGCGCCGCTGCCGGCCACGCTGCCGCCGCCGCGCCGGGCGGCCGAACCGGTGCTGCTCGCGAGCGACGGCACGCCGCTCACCGTCGATCGCGCTGGCCGCTTCAACCGCACGGCGCAACTGCCGCTGACGCAGATCCCGCAACTGCTGCGCACCGCGTTCGTGTTCTCAGAGGACCGGCGGTTCTGGATTCACGGGGGCAGCGACTGGCGGGCGCGCTTCGCGGCCCTGTGGCAGAACCTGCGCGCCGGACACATCGTGCGTGGTGCGAGCACCATTGGGGAACAGGCGGCGCGGATTCTGACGCCGCGCTCGCGCACGTATTGGAACCATTGGCTCGAGGGCCTCGAAGCGGGGCGGCTCATCGGGCGCTTCGGCCATGCCGGGGTTTTGGATTTTTATCTGAATCAGGTGCCCTATGGGGCTGAGCGGCGCGGGATCGCGCCGGCGGCGGGGTATTACTTCGGCGCGCGGGTCGGGGCACTCGATCCAGCCGAAGAACTGGCGCTGGTGGTCCTGGTGCGCTCGCCCGTGGCGCTCAACCCACGGCATCACCCGCGCGAGTTGCGCCGAGTGGTCGATTCCTTGGCCGAGCGCATGCGCCGCAAAGGCGTGCTCGGCCCGGGCACGCTGCGCGCCATCCTGCGCTCCCCGCTCGGGGCGGTGGCACCGGCGCAGCTGCCGGTGATCGCCGGTGGGTTCGTCGCATTCGTGCGTGAGCGTATCCGGGCGCTCAGGCTGCGCGGGCGGCATTTCACGACCACGCTCGATGCGCCGCTCGAGCGATTCGTACAGCGAACGCTGACATTGCGGGTGGCCGATCTGGCGGCCCGCGGCGTGCGCAACGGCGCGGCGCTCGTGGTCGACAATCGCCGCGGCACGGTGCTCGCATGGGCGGGCGCACCGCCCGTCGCCGCAGGTGCCCTCGATCCGGTCATGATCCCCCGTCAACCCGGCTCGACGCTCAAACCTTTCCTGTACTCCCTGGCCATGGAGCGGCTCGGCTGGCAGCCGAGTACCGTGCTGCGTGACGGGCCACTCAGCGCCCGAATCGGCCAAGGCGTGCACGAGTATCGAAACTACAGCAACCGCTTCTACGGCAAGGTCAGCTTGCGGTACGCGCTCGGCAACTCGCTGAACATCCCGGCGGTGGAAACCGCCCAAGCCGTGGGTGTCGCGCGTTTCATCCGGCTGCTCGCGCGACTCGGCATCACCACTCTGCGCCGGCCGGCGGGGTATTACGGTCCGGCGGTCGCCATCGGCGACGGACCGGTGAGCCTGTATCAACTGGTACAAGCGTACGCGACGCTCGCACGGCGCGGAGGATTCATGCCATTGCGGGTGCTGCGCGACGGTCCGCGCGCAAAGCCCGAGCCGGTGTTGTCCTCGGCGGTGACCTCGGTCATTGCCACGATCCTCTCCGATCCGGATGCGCGCAGCGCGGAGTTCGGGCCCTACAGTGTCCTCGATCTGCCGTTCCCAACCGCGGTGAAGACCGGCACGTCCAGCGACTTTCACGACGCACTGGCGGTGGGGTTCGACAACCAGTACACCGTGGGCGTGTGGATGGGCCGGCTATCCGGCGGCAACATGCAGACGATCACCGGGGCGGCCGGTCCTGCCCCCGTGCTGCGGGCGATTTTTGCGTATTTGCGTCAGCGCCAGCCGTACGCAGGCTTGTGGCGCAGCCCCGAACTGCGTCGGGTGCGTGTCTGCGAGCGCATCGGTCCCGGCCCGTGCATCCGGCGCGGGGACTGGCAGTTGCCGAACGAGGTGCCGCACGCCTCTGCGACGCCCGTGCCGCGCGAACTCGCGATCGCCCGTCCGGTGCACGGGGAGCTGCTCGCCATCGATCCACGCATTCCGCGCGCTGATCAGGTTTATACGTTCCGCATCGTCGGCGGGCGTGCGGTGCGCTCGGTGACCTGGATCCTGGATGGGCACGTGCTGGGCCGCACTCGCGCTCTGCGGATCGCCTGGCCGCTGGCGTACGGACCGCACCAGCTCGCGGCGCGAGTAGGACTCGGCGCTGCCGCGCCTGCGGTCGAACTCGGGCCGGTGCCCTTCACCGTCGAGTGAGGCATTCGGGGATACCGCCGCGCTGCACTCAGCTTTGTGCGGGCTGCGATCCGGCAGTGCGCGGCGGCGCCAGATAGGTCGGCAGGAGCTCCAACAACGCGTGGCGCGCCAGTCCCAGGCGCTCGAATCCATCCTCGGCGCACACGCTGTCGCGCATCAAGGAGCGGAAATTGTCGAGCGTGAAGGGCTTGCCGGGCAGACATCCGAGGATCACGCCCTGGAGCCGGGCGAGCGGGTCGGGCAGGCCAAAGAGGTGACAGGGAAGTCCGGCGACTGCGGCGGTGGTGCGCACGAGCTGCTCGAGGGTCATGATCTGCGGACCTCCGAGCTCGTAGGTCTGACCTATCGTGCTGCGCGTGGACAGCGCATGGGCGAAGGCAGCGGTGACATCACCGACGTAGACCGGTGCGAAGCGCGCCTGCGCACGGGCGAGCGGCAACCAGCCGTGCGACAGCCGCAGCAGGCCGGCGAAGCGGTTGGTGAGCGAATCGTCGGGCCCGAAGATGACCGAGGGTCGGAAGATCGTGAAGTCCACCGGCGCGGATGCGGCGTGCACCAGCGCCTCCGCCTCCGCTTTGCTGCGCAGGTACCGGCTGGGGCCGTGCGGATCGGCACCGAGCGAGCTCATGTGCAGCAGGCGGCGAACGCGACCTGCCTTCAAGGCGTCTATCAGCTTCGCGGTGAGCTGCACGTGCGCGCGCTGAAACGTATTGCCGCCGTGCTCATTCAAGATGCCGACGAGGTTGACCACCGCATCCATGCCCTCGACCAGCCGGTCAAGATCACGCCGGTCGTGCACGTCGGCGCGGATCAACCGAACCGTCGGCAATACCTGCAAGGCCTGGTGCCGGTCCGGATGACGGGTCGGCACGCGTACCCAGTGGCCGGCGTCGCTGAGGCGGTTGACGAGCGCGGTGCCGACGAATCCGGTTCCGCCGAGGACGCAAATGTTCATCTGCGCTGCCATCGGTGCCAATCCTCTCCGCTACGCCGCACAGCGGCACGCGGCGAATTCTACGCCCCGGGGAGGCGTGCCGGCTCCCCGGGGCGTAGCGTCGATCGGTCAGGCTGCGCGCACCTCGATGGTGCGCGGTTGCAGTTGCGGCTGCTTTGGAATCACCACTTCCAGCACGCCGTGCGCCTGCCGGGCGGCGATCCGTTCCACGTCAGCTCCCTCCGGCAGCATGAAGGAGCGCAAGAACGTCCCCGTGCGTCGCTCGAGGCGCTGGCGCGCATTACTCTGCGGCGCTTCGCGTGAGCGCTTCTCGCCGCGGATCGTGAGCAAACCCTGGTCGGCGGTGATGCGGATGTCTTTCGGTTCGACACCCGGAACGTCTGCGACCACCACGTAGCGTTCGGCTTCTTCGTGAATGTCGACCTGCGGGATCCACGCGGCGTCCGCCGCAGCGGCGCTCTCGTCGGTTCCCGTCGAAAACGCCTGATCCAGCTGGCGCTGCAGGCTGTCGATGAGCGTCCAGGGCTGATAGCGAACAACAGTCATGATTCAACCTCCAATGATAGTGATGTCAGGTTGTGGCACCGTGAATCTCGTTGGAACGGATCTGTGGCCGGTGCGAAATTTTTCAAGCCTCGACAGCAACGCCGGAGTGCCTCATCGAGCAGGGCGGCGGCTGTGCACAAGCTGTGGATTTTTGCCGGATACAATATCTTGGGGTTATGGGATCGACGGTCGGACCCCCCTTGTGGAAAAAAATCCCGCCCCCCGGACGGGCGACATTGCCATAACTGATTGTTTTAAAACGCATTAATAAATCACCCGCTGCGCGCCCAAAATCTTGACGAAGAGGCAGGTGCTCATTAGGCTCTTTACCCCGACACAAGATCTTGTGTCTGCCCTCGGCGGCACACGAGATCGCGCGTTCGGGGAGGCTCAGGGGGATACAGGCTGTGGATCGGCGTATCGGCAGCTCCGGTGCGCGCAGCCCCGCGCTTTCCGCGCCGCCCGTATTCCCTGTGATCCGGTGTGCAGACACTAGGGGCGCCGCGGACACATGAATACCGTCGTGAAAATCGAATCTAAGGACATTGACGCCATTCCCTTCCAGGAGGCGTCAATCGACATTTGGGACAAGAAATACCGTCTGACTGCGAAAGACGGTACGGCCATCGACAAGTCGATGGACGACACCTACAAGCGCGTGGCACGCGCGCTGGCGGACGTCGAGCGGGAGAACCTGCGCGATCATTGGAACGAGCGGTTCCTCTGGGCTCTGCGCCGTGGCGCCATCCCGGCCGGCCGCGTCACGTCCAACGCCGGTGCGCTCGAGCATAAGCCGGCAACCTCGACAATCAATTGCACCGTCTCGGGGACCATCGAGGATTCGATGGACAACATCCTCGGCAAAGTGCACGAGGCGGGCCTGACCCTGAAAGCCGGCTGCGGCATCGGCTATGAATTCTCCACACTCCGTCCGCGCGGAGCGTACGTGTCCGGCGCGGGCGCCTACACGTCCGGTCCGCTGTCGTTCATGGATATCTTCGACAAGATGTGCTTCACCGTCTCCTCGGCCGGTGGCCGGCGCGGGGCGCAGATGGGCACGTTCGACGTCGGCCATCCGGACGCCATGGAGTTCATCAAGGCCAAGCGCGAGAACGGGCGGCTGCGCCAGTTCAATCTATCGCTGCTGATCACTGATGAGTTCATGCAGGCGGTGCGCCAGAACAGTGAGTGGAAGCTCGCGTTCCCACTGTCGCGCAAGGAGTACGAGTCGGACCAGCCCGACCTTGCCGACGACAGCAAGTTCGTCTGGCGCGAGTGGCCGGTGCACGACAAGTATGTGGTCAATGAGCACGGACTGGTCGCTTGCAAGATCTACAAGACAGTGCCGGCGCGGCGCATGTGGGACGTCATCATGACGTCGACGTACGATTTTGCCGAGCCGGGCTTCATCCTCATCGACCGCGTCAATGAGATGAACAACAACTGGTGGTGCGAGAACATTCGGGCCACCAACCCGTGCGGCGAGCAGCCGCTGCCGCCTTACGGCAGCTGCCTGTTGGGTTCGGTGAACCTGACCCGCTTCGTACGCGACCCGTTCACCGATCATGCCCGCTTCGACTGGGACGAGTACCGCGAGGTCGTCAAGATCTTCGCTCGCATGCTCGACAACGTGGTCGAGATCAACGGCCTGCCGCTCGAACAGCAGCGTGGCGAAATCATCCGCAAGCGGCGCCACGGCATGGGCTTCCTCGGGCTCGGCAGTGCGCTCACGCTGCTTGGACTCAAATACGGCTCGGCCGATTCGGTGAAGTTCACCGAAGATGTCGCGCGTGAGATGGCGCTCGCCGGCTGGGAGGAGGCCCTTGAGCTCGCGCGTGAGAAGGGCCCTGCGCCCATCATGACTGAGCAGTTCACGGTCACCAGCGAGATGCTGCGCAAGCGCCCGGAGATGGCCCGTGACGGCTTGAAGATCGGCGATCAGGTGTCGGGACGCGTTCTGCACGCGAAGTACAGCCGATACATGCAGCGTATCGCGGAAATCGCACCGAAACTCGTCGAGCAACTCGCGGAGACCGGTGCGCGCTACACGCACCACACCTCGATCGCTCCCACCGGAACGATCTCACTGTCGCTCGCCAACAATGCGTCGAACGGCATCGAGCCTTCGTTCGCTCATCACTACTTCCGTAACGTGATCCGTCCAGGGCGCAAGACGAAGGAGAAGATTGGAGTCTGCTCCTTCGAGCTGCTGGCCTATCGCGAACTGGTCAATCCCAGTGCGACGCCGGATGCGAGCGCGGACCCGGAGAAGCTGCCGGATTACTTCATCGCTTCCGAGGACGTCACGCCGAAGCAACATGTCGACGTCCAGGCGGCCGCTCAGCGCTGGGTGGATTCGTCGATCTCGAAGACGGCGAATGTGCCCACCGACTTCCCGTACGAGCAGTTCAAGGACATCTACCTTTACGCCCACGAGCAGGGGCTCAAGGGCTGCACGACGTTCCGCTTCAACCCAGAGGCCTTCCAGGGCGTGCTGGTGAAGGAGCAGGACCTGAAGAACACGGTCTACAAATTTACCCTCGAGGACGGCACCATCGTCGAGGCGCGCGGTGACGAGGAGATTGAGTACGAGGGCGAGATGCACTCGGCTGCGAATCTTTTCGACAGTCTCAAGGAAGGGTATTTCGGCAAGTACTGAGCCGACAGACCCGCGCATTTCGGACAAAGCACATGACCATCAAAATCGAGCGCAAAATCGTCAAATACCAGGTACAGAAGCCCGACGAGGCGCAGACCGAGAAGGCTGCGGTAGCGCAGGCGGCCAGCCCCGAGCCGGCACCCGCCCCGACACTGCCGCCGTTGCCGACGACGACGACGGTCCGTGACAAGCACGGGCACATGGCGCAGGTCATTCGGATGCACGAGAAGCTCGAGCGTCCGGAAGTGCTGATCGGGTCGACGTATAAGATCAAGACACCGATCTCGGATCACGCCATGTACGTGACCATCAACGACATCGTGCTCAATGAAGATACCGAGTACGAGCAGCGCCGTCCGTTTGAGATCTTCATCAACTCGAAGAATCTCGACCACTTCCAATGGATCGTCGCTCTGACACGCATCATCTCCGCGGTATTCCGCAAAGGTGGCGACGTCACTTTCCTGGTCGATGAGCTGAAGGCAGTATTCGATCCGCGCGGCGGCTATTGGCAATCGGGCGGGAAGTTCATGCCCTCGATCATCGCCGAGCTCGGCTACGTCATCGAGCGGCACCTACAGACGATCGGGCTGTTGCGCAAGCCGCAACTCGATCAGCATCAGCAAAAGATGGTCGATGAGAAGCGGGCCGAATATGAAGCGCGTACCCGACAGACGGACGCATTCGCCAAATCGGATTTTCCAGAGGGCGCCCAGTTGTGCGCGAAGTGCAGTACGGCTGCCGTAGTGATGATGGACGGCTGCATGACCTGCCTTAACTGCGGGGAGTCGAAGTGCGGGTGACCTGTTGGATGCGGGGCAAGTAGACTCGTTGTGGGTTGACGCAAAAAGCTGGACTTGGACCCCATAAGGCCGGACTTCGGACCGCATAAAGCCGGACCCAGCCGGTTCAATTGAAAATTCGCGGCGAGGGCTTCCCTCGCCGCTTTCGATCAGCGGTCTTCTGCAGTGGCTCGTGATCGGCGCACGGTCCTGGTTAGACTCGTACGGAGGCGTTATTTGGGTCTCTTCGGGTTGAGAGACGCATTTCGCGCAAAGTTGTTCAGCATACGGGCGATCTTTGCATTCCCCTGATGTAAGTAGGCATTGATTCTGGCATCGGCCCGTCAGTTCGAGCGTCGCGCCAATCAACCTCCAAGCTGCTGCTCGTCGATCGAGTTGCGTGAGAAAATATCCGCAGATGATGTGAGGCGCTACAGGAACAGTTTTATAGTGCCGGGAACCTGATCAAGGAAAAGGATGCCTACGACCTTGAGCGCCTTCCTGGTCACCGTGATTCGGCATTCTGATCGAACTAAGGCGTAAACCGATTCAACATCCGCGCAACTCTTGGATTACGCTCGAGCGCATGCCGATGAAGTCCGCACTGGTTTGCGATCCTGTCGCATTGACTTCAACGTGCAGCGGGCGGCACGTCGGATTCCTTTACGTTTTTTGGTTGGCGATTGCCTTGACGCCGCCAACCCATTGATTTACAAGAGATGGCATGCCGGTTGCAAACAGCTCCGCAGAGCAGTGATACCGGGAAGGGTGGGGCCATGAAAAAGACATTACTCGCCGGCGCCACGGTGCTGGCAGGGATCATTTCGGTCTCGGTCGCTTTGGCGGACCCGCTCTGCGCCTCCTCGTATGTATTCTCAGGCAGCGTCGTCGCATGCTCGGTGGGCGCCACCGGACTGTATGACATTACCGCAGCTGGCGGGCAGGGCGGCGGGAGCGCTTTCTCCACCCGCACTGGCGGGTTGGGCGCAAAGATCGGCGGCTATTTCAACCTGACAGCCGGGGAGGTTCTCGCCATTGCAGTAGGGGGCGCCGGTGACACGGGCGGCGGCGGTGCTGCTGGCGGTGGCGGCGGCGGGAGTTTCGTGGTCGGGCCCGGCGACACCATCCTGGTGATTTCCGGCGGCGGAGGGGGCGGTACCGGTTCGGACCACATGGGTAGCGGCGGCAACAATACTGAAAGCGCCGTTGGCGGGTTTCCGGGCGGCCTTGCCGACAACGGGCAGGGCGGCTTCGCGCCCATAAACGCTCCGCAGGGTAGCGCCGCCGGCGGAGGCGGCTTTTTCAGCAATGGTACCTCGAGCAGCACCGCCACCGGCGGCCAGGATTTCGCCAATGGACTCAACGGCGGTGGCCCGGTCGCTGGCGGATTCGGTGGCGGTGGCGGTGGCTCCGAGGCTGTGATCGGAATAGGTGGCGGGGGCGGCGGCTATACTGGCGGTTCCGGCGGCGACGAGATATTCGCCGGCGGCGGCGGCGGATCGTTTGATGCCGGGATCTCGACCGATCCATTGACCCTGGAAGCCGCTATTAACCCGGGCAACGGCTACGTTGACATTGCTCCGGTCTCGCCCAGCCCTGTCTCGGAGCCCTCCTCGCTGGCGCTGTTCGCCCTCGGGCTGGTCGGACTCGAGGTCATTCGCCGCCGGCGCCGCGCCGCATAGCCCTTGAGCGAACCCAACCGATGCTGCCGCTGGGGCTGGGCTACATCGAATGGGTGACCCATGACGACAAACGTCACGGCACGAATACCTTGTTCGCGGCACTGGATGTGCTCAATGGGACGGTGCTCGCCACCTGCAAGCCGCGTCACCGCCATCCGGAGTTCCTCTCGTTCCTGCGACGCATCGACCAGAGCGTTCCGCAGAAGCTCGACATCCATGTGATCGTCGACAACTACAGCCCTCACACGCACGCGGGCGTGAAGGCCAGGCTTACGCGACATCCCCGCTGGCACTTCCCCTTCATCCCAACCTATAGCTCCTGGCTCAATCAGGTGGAGCGCTTCTTTAAGCTGATCACCGAGAAGGCCATTCGCCATGGCTCCTTCGGCAGCGTCAAAGACCTTGTTCGCAAGATTGATCACTTTATCGCTCAGTACAACCAGCACCGTCAGCCCTTCATCTGGGCCGCCACGGTCGAGGGCATCGTCCCAAAGATCTCCCAAGCCCGCGCGAAGCTTGAGCAGATACAATCCGGCTCAACTCTGCCTCGCGGGAAGCAAGCCGCTTGAGTGCATAGTTATTGCAGCGACACTGCACTAGTAAATCTCAGCGGACCCCTAGCGCCGCACGGACCCGTGTGCCGAAGCCGGCCAGTCGCGATACCGGCTCATTGGCAAAGACGAAGCGAATGTACTCCGCTCCATGCGTCTCGCCCCATCCCGACATCTCAGTAGCGCAGACACCCTGCTCGAGCAGATGCGCCGAAAGGGTAGCGCCGTCAGTACCGAAGTCGGACGCACGCAGCAGCAGTGACCAGCCCCCTGCTGGAATGCCGAACGGCAGGCCGGCCAATTCACGCGCCATCGCATCGCGGCGTGCCTGCAGCTCCTGCACGTAGGGCTCGAGAGTGGTTTTGGATTTCTCCAGCGCGGTGGCGACGGCCTCTTGCGCGATTCCGACGGGCACGACGACGTTGGCCAACGAAACCGCCATGAGATCCGGCATGAGATGCTCGGGCGCCACAACCCACCCGACCCGCCACCCGATCATGCGCAGCTCCTTGGCGCTCGAGCCAACGGTGATCGTCCGCTGTGCCATCCCAGGCAGACCTGCTGGGTGAATGACGGGCCGCCGATCGAACAGCAGCCGTTCCATCGCGGCGTCGACGATGAGGTTCAAGTCGTGTGCGCAGCACAACTCGGCGACGAGTGCCCAGTCGTCCGCGTCCAGATAGCCGCCGCAGGGCATAGACGGCGACATGAGCAGCATCGCGGAAACCTTTGGTCCGATTGCCGCACGCAGTGCGCGCCGGTCGAGGCGCCAGAATTCGCCCGGAGTGAACATGAACGGTACGAATTTTGGCACGCCCCCAACGAGCCGGATCCGATTCATCAGACCCGCGTAGGTCGGGTCAGTGACGATCACCTCATCACCGACCTCGACCGTTGCGAGCAGGACGTTCAAAATGCCGGACAGTCCGCCAGCGCAAATCAGGCAATTGCGCTCACCGGAATACGGTATGCCTGATAGCCGTGAGACGTGCGCCGCTGCAGCGTTGCGCAAACGCATCTGACCGACGAATGGCAAATAGCTGTTGTCGGCATCGTTCGAGGCAGCTTTGCAGGTTGCCGCGACCGCCTCGGCGTCCGGAGGGATGTCCGTATCAAGGTTCTCGAGCCGCAGAATGTCTCCCCCGCGTGCGTCCGCGATGGCGCCCATGCGGTCGACGCCAATGCCGGCAATGTGCTCTAGTCGAACGGGACGCCTACGAATCATGACGCTCTCCTGGCAAATCCTCGGATGGAGGATTCAAGCGGCCGGCGCGCCGGAAGTACCTCAGCCAATCTCCTCACGTAGGGCATCCGACGACCAGACACCGCGACGCTGCGACGCAACATGCGCCCACAGGCCTCGGATCGCAGTCGTCTTCCGCTCCTCGTCCCGCGAAACGCATCGCCACCGACCATTACCTCGATCCCCTGCTGCGCTGCGCAGCGGCTCGTTGACGTCGCCCGTTGAAAACACGCATACGATCCCTACTCAACGCGCCACGTGAGATCGATCCCGACGGTACGCGGCCGATTCACCGTGTAGCGCGTGAACGCGGCGGTCTGAAGGTTGATTTGCGGCTGTGGATCAAGAAGTACCCGTGCGTTCATCAAATTGTTGACGAAGAGTGCGGCTCTCCATCGGCCGCTCTCGACGCCAAGACGCAGATTGAGCAAGTTATACGCCGGCAAATGCACCAAGTATTCGCCGACATTCCAGAGCGTAATCGTCTCTCCGTAAGGAGCGTCGGTGCGAG
>JAKBBE010000006.1 GCA_021826035.1 Pseudomonadota bacterium
ATGCATGCCGTCGCCAATAGCATTCATGCGCTCGGCCTGAAATTCGGCATTTATGAGGATGCCGGCTATGCGACCTGCGGGGGCTTTGCAGGGAGCGGCGTCCCGAATGGTGGCGGAGCGCCACATTTCCTGGAAGACGCGCGCCTGTTTGCGTCCTGGGGAGTCGATTATCTCAAACTCGACGGCTGCAACGTCTATGCCGCGAAGGGCGAATCGGCCCTTGCGGCCTATCGGGCGGCATACCGGGCCGAGAGTGAGGCGCTGAAGCAGGTCGGCCGTCCGATTGTGTTTTCCGAATCCGCCCCGGCCTATTTTCAGGGACAGCCCCAATGGTATGACGTCCTCAGTTGGGTGCGCGGCTATGGACAGCTCTGGCGCGAGGGTTCGGACATCGAGATCTTCGATCCTCGCCGGCCGAATCGCTCGCGCTGGGCGAGCGTGATGTGGAATTACGAGTACAACCTGCAGCTCGGCCGATTCCAGAAGCCCGGTAACTGGAACGATTCAGATTTCATCATCGGTGGCGACCGTGGTCTGACGCTCGCAGAAACACGCAGTCAGCTCGCACTGTGGTCGATGATGTCCGCACCGCTGATCCTCAGCTCAAATCTCAATAGGCTCTCCGCGGCGAGTATCCGCATCCTCGGCAACCGGGCCGTTCTGGCCGTCGATCAGGATCCGCTCGGCCAGATGGCGACGCTGCTGCGCCGCAGTCCGGCCCAGGACGTCCTGATGAAGCCTCTGCGGGGCGGGCGATACGCCGTCGCAGTGCTCAACCGCAGCACGGCGCCCCTGCAAGTGCTGCTGCGTCCGCGCACATTGGGCTTCTCTTCCGGCACCTGCCGCTTCGCGAGCGTCGACCTTTGGACGGGCGCGCGTCGCTCTGGAGCACAGGATCTCGCGGCCCGCATTGGGGCGCACGACACGCAGATCTGGACCATTCAGCCGAGCGCAGCATGCGGTGTCCCGGCGCGTATGGGCGTCATCACGAGAATTCTCCCGAACGTTGCGCACAATGACCGCACAGCCGAGGCGTATACCCGCTGCCTTGCCGCACCCGGCGCGGTGGACAAGTGCACCGACTCGGCCGCGCAGCGCTGGCGGGTGCTGCCGAGCGGCGCGTTGCGCTCCGGCGGTCAGTGCCTTGCGCAGGTCGGTCACCGCGCGCGTCTTGGCGCCTGCGTGACGAGTGCTCTGCAGCGGTGGCGCTACACTCTGCCGGGAAACCTCATCAATCGGAGCACCCATGAGTGTCTGACCGGGCGGGCGTCCGGCGCTCTGACCGTGCAGACCTGCGGGCACAACATCGCCTCACAGGTCTGGAGTGTGCCGGCTTCCATGCGTGACCGCCGAGCCGCGCAGTGAGGGCGCAGTCGTCCGATTCGAGTGCGGAGCGAGGGTGTCGTTGCCGGTTACTGCGCTCGAGTGTCGCCAGGAGCCGGCCGACCGACTCCTCGGCGGGCCTCGCTTGCGTGCATCCTCGGCGAACTGACGAGAGGGGACGATGAACTCAACCCCCACCGGCACCGATCGGCGGGCACTGGCGCTCATGGCTGGGCTCTTCGCTCTGTTCGGCTGCGTGACTTGGCTCAACGGCGTGCTGATCCCGTTTCTGAAGCTGGTGTGTCAGCTCGATACCTTCGAGGCGCTCCTGGTCGCATTCGCGTTCTACATCGCCTATTTCGTCATGGCACTTCCTTCGGCCCGGGTTCTGGCGATCACCGGATACAAGCGAGGCATGGCGCTCGGTTTGGCGGTGATGGCGGTCGGTACTGCGCTCTTCGTGCCGGCGGCGCTGCTGCGCTCCTACGGTCTCTTTCTGACGGGACTGTTCGTGCAGGGCACGGGACTGTGCCTGCTGCAGACGGCCGCGAATCCCTACGTGATCATTCTCGGACCGCACGAGAGCGCGGCGCGCCGAGTGTCCATCATGGGCGTATGCAACAAGCTTGCAGGCGTGATCAGCCCGATGCTGCTCGGTGCGCTGGTATTCGCCGGATTCGGTCAGTTGCAGAAGGCCGGGCGGACAACGCTGGGTGGCGCTGAACTTGGGCAGCTGGCACACCGGCTCATTCCCCCCTACCTGGGCTTGGCCGTGGGGCTGCTGATTCTGGCGTACCTGATCGCACGATGCGGCCTGCCCGAACCGCAGGAGCCGGCGGCAGAGCTCGACCAGAGCGAGCGCCGACATGGTTTTCGCTGGTCGCACCATCCGCTGCTGCTGTTTGGCTTCTGGGCGTTGTTCTTCGAGATGGCCGTGGAGGTCATTGCCGGGGACACCATCGTTCTTTACGGACAGGCACTGCACTTTCCGATCCAGACTGCGCGATTTTTCGCGAGCCTGACGCTCGGAGCGATGGTGGTCGGGTATCTGCTCGGCATCGTGCTGGTGCCAAAGCGGATCAGTCAGGAGCGCGCGCTCGCCTGGTCGGCGGCACTCGGGATCGTACTGACCATCGGCATCACTCTCACGCATGGCATGCCGAGCATCCTGTTCGTCGCCTCGCTCGGATTCGCCAACGCAGTCCTTTGGCCGGCAATTTTCCCGATCGCGCTGACCGGTCTCAGCGAGCACACCAAGACCGGTGCGGCGATCATGATCATGGCCATCATCGGTGGCGCCGTGGTGCCGCCGGCGTATGGTCTGCTCGCGCGCGTCATCGGCAATCAACTGGCGTATATTTCGCTCGTGCCTATGTATGCAGTCATTCTGGGCTACGCGCTGTTTGCGCAGAAGCGCATCAGCACGAGCCGCGCACGGATTGGAGCGCTCTCATGAGTCCGCAAATACGACGAGATCCAAACGGACCTGCACCGGCCACTAGGGAGGATGCAGGCGAGCGAGTGGCGCGTGGCGATCTGCTCGATCGAATCCGCGCCGACATCGGTCATCTGTCCAAGGCGTTTGGCCGAATCGGCAGCTACCTGGTCGCCGATCCGGATTCGTTCATGCATGCGCCGCTGCGCACGATTGCGGCCGGGGCTGGTGTCAGCGAGCCGAGCATTGTGCGCTACTGCAAGCACTACGGCTGCAAGGGCGTTCCCGAGTTTCGTATCGAGCTCGCTAAAGCGTTGGCGCGCGAACTGCCCGATTTCCGCCTCAATCTGATTGCGCCCAGCGTCTCGGATCGAGAGCAGGTCAACGTCAACAAGAAGCGATCAATCGCGCGGTACGCTGCCGGGCTGATTGAGCGGGAGCGCTCGATCATCATCGACTCCGGTTCGACGTTGCGTATGTTCGCGACCCAGCTGGGCGAGACCCGCGGTCTCTCGATTCTCACTGCGGATCTCGAGGTGGTGAACTTGCTGCGTCATTACAAGCAGCATGAGGTCATCGTTCCGGCCGGAACGGTCCGTTACGACACGATGGCAATCGGTGGCCGGTTCCTCGAACGATTCCTGACCGAGCTTCATTTCGACACGTTTTTTCTCGGCGCAGATGCCATCGATCTGCGTCTTGGCTTGAGTACGTTCAACGAGGAGGAGGCGCAGAAGAATGCGGCCATGATTCGTGCCAGTGACCGAGTCGTGGTGCTCGCGGATTCCTCGAAATTCGGCACACCGAGCCTGCATCGAATTTGTGACATCCGCAAAGTGCACATGATTGTGACGGACACTGACGCAGATCCTGCCGCGGTGGAACAGATCGAAGAGCTTGGGGTCGCGGTGCATTGTGTCGATCCGCGGACCGCAACCCGAGCCACGGGGCGGCGCAAGGCGCGTAGATAGGACGGGAGAGGATCAGAGCATGTCCCAAGGCAGGCAGGGTGGGCCGATTGCGGCGTCCTCGGGTGATTCCCAGACGTACCGAGAGATCCTGCATCAACCGGCCGTCTGGCGAGCGGTGAGCCGCGAGATCGCGGTCATGGCGGCCGAGGCTCGTCAGTGGGTGCACGCGGGGCGGTTCGAGGAAGTGTGGTTTTGCGGCGCGGGTACTTCGGCGTTCATCGGGGAGTCGCTCAGCGTCTATCTGAATGAGCACCAATCTGCGGTGCGCTATGTTCCGGTGCCGACGACGGAACTCGTGGCGTATCCGCAGCGTCTGCTGCGTCGAGGTACGCGCCGACTGGTGGTGTCCTTCGGACGCAGTGGAGATAGTCCCGAGAGCGTCGCAACCCTGGCGCTGCTCGAACGTGCCGATGCCGCCGGCTTGCACATCACATGCAATGCTCACGGTGCGCTGGCGCGCGCTGAGGGTTCCCGGCAACGCGCGATTGTGCTGCCGGATGAGACCCACGATGCGGGTTTCGCGATGACATCGAGCTACAGCACGATGCTGCTGTACGCGCTTGCCGTATTCGATGAGGTGCCGATCGATGCGCTCGAGGGGCGCATGAACGCGCTCGCGGATGCCGCCGACGGACTGATTGAAGCGGTTGCGCCGCTGGCGAGCGACCTTGCGCCCCCGCAACGGGTGGCATTTCTCGGCGGCGGAGAGTTGCGCGGCGCCGCGCATGAGTGTGCGCTGAAGGTGCTGGAATTGACCGCCGGCCAGGTCGCCTCGTTCTGGGAGTCCCCGCTGGGTTTTCGACATGGCCCGAAATCACTGGTGAATGGCGGCACCCAGGTCGTTGCGCTGTTGTCCTCGGACGCGGACGCGCGGCGCTACGATGCCGATGTCGTCGATGAATTGCGCAGCCAGTATGCAGCGGACCA
Source organism: Pseudomonadota bacterium (assembly GCA_021826035.1). The sequence continues at coordinate 4,657 of JAKBBE010000006.1, forward strand.
GGTGCTGACGGTCGGGGTGGCGCACGCCGATGCAGACCTTGCGTTCACTGAAGTGCCGCGCGGCTGGAACATTCCGCTCTACGTGCTACCGGCGCAGTTGCTGGCGGTGGCGTGGTCGCAGAAGTTGGGCTTGAACGTGGACAATCCGTTTCCCGGTGGCAATTTGTCCCGGGTCGTGCAGGGAGTGCGGCTGTATCCGCCGCCCGCTCCGAAGGCCCGGCTGTTCGGGGGCATGGACGTCGGCGGCAGCAAGATCGAGACGTGCCTGTTCGATGAGCAGTTCCGGCCGTTGCAGCGGCGTCGGGTCGATACCGCCTGTTCGAACTACGAGGAATTGCTCGGATGCATCGCCGAGGAGGTCCGATGGCTCGAATCTCAGGCCCAGGCGCCGGTGGATCTCGGGATCGGATTGCCCGGCCTGGTCGATTATCACAGTGGTCGGTCGCTCACCTCGAATCTGCCGGCGACCGGCCGGCCGTTGCGTGAGGATCTGGTCGAGCGGCTCGGGCGCACCGTAGTGATTGCCAATGACTGCAAGTGTTTTGCGCTGTCTGAGGCCAATGGCGGAGCAGGCGAGGATGCGGAAACCGTCCTCGGTCTGATCATCGGCACCGGGGTCGGCGGCGGCGTGGTCCACCGCGGACGGCTCGTGCTCGGCCACAACGATCTGCCCGGTGAGCTCGGTCACTTGGGTATTCCGGGGCGGTTCGTGCGGGAGTGGAATCTGCCGCTGCTCGCCTGCGGGTGCGGGCGTGTCGGGTGTTACGAGACGCTGGTTTCCGGTCCGGGTCTGGTGCGACTGGCAAGTCGTCACGGTGGGCCGGAATGCTCACCGGCACAGATCGCCGAGCGGGCTCGTGCGGGCGATGAGGCCATGGGTGTTGCGATGCGCGAGTGGGCCACTCTGCTGGCGGAACTGATCTATACCGCCCAGTGCACCATCGACATGGACTGTGTCGTGCTCGGGGGCGGGCTGTCGAGAATTCCCGGCGTGGCAGAGATGCTGGCCGAGGCATTTCGCGAGCAACGCATGGCGGGTCGGGAAGTGCAGTTTCGCGTCGCTCGCTTCGGCGATGCGAGTGGCACCCGCGGCGCAGCCATGCTGCTGATTCAGTCGTGAGCACGTTGGACACACCGCATGATTCGCAGACTTTCTGATCTGATCGCGCGCAATCGAGCCGGGAGCCGTGAGGTCGTGCCGTCCGTGTGCACGACGCAGCCCGAAGCGCTGAGCGCCTCTTTGCTCCTCGCGCGTGAGCAGCGAGCGTTATTGCTCGTCGAGGCGACGAGCAACCAGGTCAATCAGTTCGGTGGTTACACCGGCATGACCCCGGCGGATTTCCGTCAGCGCGTTGACGCAATGGCGCAACGGCTCGAGGTCGATCCCGGGCAGATCGTGCTCGGGGGCGATCACCTTGGGCCGCAGGTGTGGCGGCGCGATGGCGCCGCGGCGGCCATGAGCGCTGCCCGCGATATGGTTCGCGCCTACGTACAGGCCGGCTTTCGCAAGATCCACCTCGACTGTTCGGAAGCCTGTGCGGGGGATCCGCAGCCGCTTGCACAGGCTCTGTGCGCGGAGCGCGCCGCGCAGCTCGCGGCAGAGTGCGAGGCGGCGGCTCCAAATCCGAGCTCGCTGGCCTATGTGATCGGCACCGAGGTGCCTCGGCCGGGTGGCGCACTCGAAGAGGAAGAGGTGCTGCGCCCCACGCGGCCACAAGACGCCCGAGAGGTCATCGAACTGCACCGGGAGGCCTTTGCACGCATCGCTCCGGCGGCGTGGGAGCGAGTGGTGGCGCTGGTGGTGCAGCCGGGAGTGGAGTTCTCTCCACAGCATGTGGTGCACTACGATCCGGCGCAGGTGGGCGCGCTCGAGACGGCGCTGCACGGGCAGGCGCAGATGTGCTTCGAGGCGCACTCGACGGACTATCAACGCCCCGGCGCGCTGGCCGCGATCGCAGCGAAGCATTTCGCGATCCTGAAGGTCGGTCCGGGACTGACGGATGCGTTCCGCAGCGCGCTGTACCGGCTCGACGGACTGGCGACAGACGGCGAGTCGCTCGGCCGACCGGGTGACCTGGCGCAGGCGCTCGAGCGACTGATGGTCGCCGACGATCGCCATTGGCGCGAGCATTACCGCGGTGCGGCGCCAGAGTTGAGGCGGCTGCGTCACCACAGCTACGCGGACCGCATCCGCTATTACTGGCCCCAGCCGGCGGCTCAACAGGCCGTTGCGGCGCTCTATGCGCGCATCGACGCGGCGGGTGGGCCCCGATACGTGCTCAGAGATCTCTTCACGGATTCGGTGCTCGAGCGTGCCGAGGCACTTGCGGCGGTGGCGGGCGGTCCAGCTCGCGCTCTGGTGCTCTCGAGCATTCAGGATGCCTTGATGCCGTACTTCCGGACGCGCGACTTGTGAGCGTGAATCGAGTGCCGCATCACCTCGGTGCGCCGCCTGCAGCCGGGGCGTGGTGGCTGCATCCGACATCGTGCTTCGACGGCGAACAGATCCGCCGCGATACGGCGCTGCGCATCGTAGATGGCCGGATCGAGGCGCTGGCGCCGGCGGGCGAGGTCGGCCGGGACGGCCTGCCCGTCTGGCGCTGCGAATCCCTCGCCTGTCCGGCCTTCGTCGATCTGCAGGTCAATGGGGGCGGTGGAGTCCTGTTTACCCAGAATCCCACGCCCGAAGCGCTCGCGGCGATTGCGGACGCTCACCGCCTCGGAGGGACCGGCACTTGGTTGCCTACGCTCATCACGAGCACCCCTGAGGTCATGGAGCGGGCGGTGGACGCCGTGCTCGCCGTTTACGGCCGTTGCGGCGTCGCCGGTATGCATATCGAGGGGCCGCATATCGCCCCGGAGTATCGCGGCGCACACGCCCTCGAGCTGATCCGACCCTTCAGCGACCATACGCTCGGGCTGCTGCGCCGCCTGCGCGCGCACTCCGTTCCGGTACTGCTCACGTTGGCGCCGGAACGCCTGCCGGACGGCGTACTGGCGCGACTCGTGGACATGGGCGTGCGCGTCGCAATCGGGCACAGTGGAGCCACCGAGCAACAGACGCGTGCAGCCCTGGCCGACGGCGCGAGTCTGTTCACGCATCTCTTCAATGGGATGCCGCCGCTGCAGACCAAGAAGGTCGGGATGACCGGGGTGGCTTTGGATAGCGCCGCCTGGTGCGGCGTGATCGCCGATGGCTACCATGTCGATGACACGATGGTGAGGCTCGCGGTGCGCGCCAAACGCGAACCGAATACGCTGTTCGCGGTCACCGATGCCATGCCCACAGTCCACGGACCGGCGCATTTCGAGCTGTACGGTGCGACGATTCGGGTCCGCGACGGCCGATTGATCGACGCCAGGGGATCCCTCGCCGGTGTTCACATCGACATGGTGGGCGTGCTGCAGCGCCTGGTGCAGCGGGTCGAGCTGCCGCTCGAGTGTGCGCTGGCCATGGTCACCTCCATTCCGGCCCGCGCTGCCGGAATTCATCCGGAGCATGGTTGTCTGCGGCCGAACGCCCGCGCCGATATTGCGCTGCTCGACCCGGACCATCTCGCCTTGAACTCACTGCTGATCGGCGGGGCTCACCGCGAACCTGCAGGAGCACACCCACTCGCGACGCCCTGAATTTCCGCGCGGCTCCCCACGTGGAATGAAAGTAAATTACATTTCGGAGTCTGCTGTAGCGTGAGTGCAACAAATGCAGCGCTACCACGGCAGGTGCCGCAACCGCTTGGAGCTCACGTTGAGCCCATATTCCGATCGGGCAGGCTCGGAATTCGGCGCGGACACTAAAAAGCACACTAATTCGCGCACCTGAGGAGCCGTTGATGGCCTGCGTCGGGGTGCGCTTGCGCCAGGTCCTCGCCCCGGAACGCCCCAAGCGCTCGCCAGGTCAGCGCCATTGCAATCCGTATGCGGCCCACAACGATGGGACCCCGATGCGCCCTGGCTTGATGCAAAAATCTTGTAAACTTTCATCGAGTATCATATAACTACAATTAATGTGGCGCGCTGATCATCGCGAAACAAGCCCTGCATGAGCGCGGTGAGCGCGGTCAGCGGCGCAGATACCGATTCAATGCGGCACGGGACGACGGGCCGCGCACGTCTGTCAAATAACTATTGGGGAGTACTGTTGTGAAAGTGATCGAACGAACTACCGTACGCTCGACCCAGACGAGGGGCGCTCAGCACGTCGGGCTCGTACTGGGGCTGATGGCGATTTCCACGCCGTTCTGTGCCGCCCGCGCAGCCGAGGCGCAAGCCGCTCATCCGCTGCTCGCCAGGAATTCGGCGCAGCGCGCTGCCGACGCGCATGCCTCGCGCGGTGCCACCGCGCAGACGCTGCACGAGGTGATCGTCACCGGACTGCGTGCGAGCTTCGTGCAGTCGATGCAGCTGAAGGAAAATGCCAATCAGGTGCTCGACGCGATCAGCGCGCAGGACATCGGCCAGTTCCCCGATTCTGATGTGGCCGAATCGCTCTCGCGCCTGCCAGGCGTAGCGATTGATCGCGATGGCACCGGTGCCGGCAACAAGATCACGGTGCGCGGATTCGGACCGGCCTTCAACGTCGTGCTGGTCGACGGGCAACAGCTGCCGACCCAGAGCGGAGGACGCGAATTCAATTTCGACTCTCTGCCGTCCGATTTCATCACCAAGGCGGTCGTCTACAAGACCAGCGAGGCGTGGCAGCCAGACGGCGCCATCGGTGGACTGGTCGAATTGCACACGGCGCTGCCCTTCGACTTCAACGGACCGAAGGCGATCGCCAAGCTCAGTGCGAATATGGGCTCGCAGAACACCAAGGTGGAACCCGCCGGCTTCCTTCTGCTGAGCAATACCTTCGATCACAAGAAATTCGGGGCCCTCGTTTCGATCGGCGAGCAGGAACAGGCCACCACTGCGTACCAAATGGACTCTGGCGGTTGGTGGCAGATGCCGGTCAACGTGCCGGGAGCGCCGACCGCCGTATGGCAGAATTCGAGCGGTCAGACCGGGCTTCCGACCAGCGTTCTGATGCCAGATACGGTGCAGATTCAGAACAATTCCTACAACGTCAAACGGCTCAATCTGACTGCCGCACTGCAGTGGCACGTCACCTCGAACATTACGGCGACTCTGGATGGGCTATACAATAAGTTCACTCAGACGAACTTCGATCAGAATCTCGGTCTGTACGTCGACGGAAATCCGATCAGCAATGGCGTGGTCGTGCGTCCGGACGGCGTGGTACAGAATTTCACCGTCGCATCTCATGCCGATTTGATTGAAAGCACGCAGGCCGATCAGATCAGCCCGCAGTACATGCGTTCGCTGCGTTTCAAGCTCCAGGGCCGGTCTTTGCACGGCAAGCTGCTGTGGAACCTTGAGGCGTCGGATGCGAGCAACAGCGCGAGCGACTATACGAACCCGTCGCAGTTTACGGTAGCCGGCTATCCGATCCCGGTGACCTATACGAGCAACAACGGTCTGGGCGTTCCCACCCTGGCGACACCGAGTGCTCTGACGAACATCAGTCTGCCCATGGCGCACTACATTGCCATTCAGGGGAATTTCAACGACAACAAGATTCGGCAGTTCACCACCGATGAGACGTGGATTAATCCGCACGCCTGGGCGCCGCTGACGGATGTCCGATTCGGGGCGTACTGGCAGCGCAACAGTTTCTACACGTTCAGCTCCTATAATGCCGGGGACGTCTGTGCCTACTGCGGCTATCGAGCGCAGTTGCCGAGCTACTTGTTCACCCCGACCAGCATTCCGAGCGGATTCGTTGGTCCATATTCCGGATCCTTCCCGACCACCTGGCTGACGTACAATCCGGCCCAGTACCTCGCGTTCCTCGACAGTTCGGCTGCGTTCGCGGAACAGGACGCGGCGGCGGGGCTTGCGCCCGGAACGACTCAGGCGGCGGTGCAGGGATCCGGTGGCTATACGCCGCAAACCCTCGGCCAGTCCTTACAGTCGCTCGCAACCGTCGTGGAGAAGACGACCGCGGCGTATGTCCAGGGCGACTTCAACGGTCACGTCTTCGGATTGTCATGGGGTGGAAATCTTGGAGTGCGTTTCGTGCACACCCAGGACTCGTCAGTAGGATATGGACAAGTCCTTCAGGACATCACTCCGATCCCGAATGACCCGACGGGCGACTACGCGATTTATGCAAACAGCGGTGCGACGCTCGCGGTTGCCCGTAATCACAGCTACAACTACGTTCTGCCGAGTTTGAACGTTCGGCTGAATCTGCCTCGCCACGTGGTGCTGCGCGCCGCGGTATCGAAGAGTCTGGCGCGGCCGGAGCCGAGCATGCTCTCGCCCGTGATCAACTACGGTGGCGGCATTCTGGCGCCGACCGATCTGGCGGCATCGGGGGGAAATCCGGACCTGAAGCCGTATACCTCGATGAACTACGACTTTGGCGCAGAGTGGTATTACAGCCACAGCGGCTACGTCGCCGTCGATGGCTTCGTGAAGGATCTGTCGAATTTCATCGAGTACCAGCAGTCGAACCTGCAGGTGCCGATCACCAATTCGCAGCACTTGGCGCAGTTTCCCAATAATGTCGCGACATTCGCCTTCACCGGCCCGACGAACGTCGGTACTGCGAACGTGCGAGGTGTGGAGATTTCTGCGCAGCACATGTTTACGTATCTGCCAGCGCCGTTTGATGGACTTGGGGTCAATGCGAACGCAACGATTCTCTCGACCAACGCCGGGATCAATTCCTCTGGCACGTCGGCCACGGGTACGCAGGCGTTCGGTTTGACCGGGCTCGGCGACTATCAGAACGTGACGCTGATCTATCAGAAATATGGCATCGGAATCCGCCTGGCCTACAGTCACCGAAACGCGTACATCTATCAGATCGGCGACGGCTACAATCTGCTGGCTCCGGTGTACATCAAAGGCTATGGAGAGCTCGACGGGCAGATCAGCTATCGCATCAGTCGTCACATTATCGTGGCTCTCTCGGGCACCAACCTCACCAAGTCGGTGTTGCAGGAGTACGATACCCGCACGGATCAATTCCTGAGCCTGTTGAATTACGGCTCGCGGTACGAACTGAGCGTTCGAGCCGCCTTCTGAGGAAGCGGGTACCTGAAGGGGCGGCGGTGGTTGTCACCGCCGCCCTTTTTTTAATTTGAGCTCGGATTGAGATGCTCTGTGGGGTGCGATGTGTCCCGGACGAGCCTATGGTGCCGCGAATAGTCGCAGGATCATTTCGGGGATGACCGAGGGCGCACCGACGGTTGTCGCCTCGAGCGGCCAGTTCCTCCGGCGAAGCGGGAGTGGTTGCGGGTTGACCGCACGGTTCCTCTCGGCACTAGGCCAAATGTCGGGGTGTCAGTGAATGGCGTGGATCTCCATTCTGCGCACACCGTCTGCCATTCTCACTTCGTGCAGCGTCATGCGGCAGCTGACCGCGAGCAGGACGATGGCGGAGATCCATGCAAGTGCTGGAAACCAGATGAATTCGGGGGCGAGTGGTTGAACGGCGATGAGAATGCTCAAATAGGAGACTGCGATGACGGGGGCAAGGTAATGTGCCATCCAGGCCGGTTCGCGGGCGCGACGCATGTTCATGCGCGCGAGCGCATTGGCCATTCCTACCAGCGCGACGGTTCCTGCCGGTATCCAACCGGGTATCGGGATTACCGCGCGTGGCGCGAGTCGGCCGAGCGCCCAGGCTGCGCTGAGGGTGGTGAGCAAGGGGATCAGCTGCATTCCTTGAATGAATAGCGTCGCGCGGCGTGCCGTCAGCGGCAGGCAACGCCACATCCACAGTGAACGTGTCCATCGCTGGGCGGCGAGGGTGGACCAGATCGAAAGGGCGATCAGATAAGGCCAGAGCAGTAACTGCGCGGCGTGGGGATACAGTAGCCTCAGGAGAGCGCTTCCACTCAACCCGACGCCGAGCATCCACGCGGTGTGACTTTGCACGGATGAAATGAGTGGGCCCCGGTCAGGGGCATTGGCCCTAGAGGCATTCGCAGTATTGCGAGCGCGGGCGCCGTCGGCGTTCGGTGCCTCCGCGGGCAGATCGTGTCCGCGGTGGGCTCGCAACAGCGAAAACAGCAGCAGTGCCCAGCCGATGGAAATGATGACGGTGGAAACAACGCGTGCCTGGGGATGCAGTGGGTAGCCGTATCCGGCGAATAGGACAGGAATGCCCCAGGTCAATAGGAGCATCAGTGCGCGCCGAGGACTCGCATCGAGCGGCATTCGCAAAGGGAGCCAGGCGAGATAGCCGAATGCCGACCAAATCCCGGCGAGCTGCAGGAGGAGCGATGAGGGCGCGGGCACGGACCAAAGGGAGCTGCGGTTGCTCAGGTCCGCGAGCAGCAGTGCGCCGCTCAAAGCGATTCCGGGCAGGAGCACCGCGGCGCACCAGCGGGCAAGCGTGATTTCGCGTCGCGAGGTCGGCAGAATCTGCCAGACCATTTCGCGCGCCGGCGCCGTCTGCGCTCCGGCAACGGCGAGCAGCAATACTCCGGGGAGAAATTCGCGGGAAGTGCCGACGGCCCAGGTCGCGGTTGTGATCAGAAATTGGACGGCCGCGGCGGCCAAGAGCCAGACGCCTGCAGAACCGCGCAGATGTTGACGCAGGAGGCGGGCGACGTTACCGGCCATGAGAACTCTCACCGTGGTCGCCATGGACGGCGGGCGTCGTCCGCTCGAATCAACGTCAGGAAAAGTTCCTCGAGACTCATGGGGGTGCTGGAAATGATGTCCAGACCGCGCTCGAGCAGCATCTGCGGCGTTGTGACACGCAGATCGAGGAGCAGCCGCTCGCGACCTTCGCCCCGTTCGAGCACGGTGGTGCCTTGAATGACGGCCGCCTGTGACTCGCGGGCGGCGAGTTCGACCCAGCGGTAGCGTTCGAGCAATTCGTCAATCGGACTTGCGGTGAGCAGTGTGCCGTGATTGAGCAATGCGACGTGGTCGGCGATGCGCTCGACGTCCGAGAGTTGGTGCGAGGAGATCAGGACGGTACGCGATTCGTTCTCCATGAATCTCAGTAATTCGATGAAAATCACGCGTTTGGAGACGGGGTCGAGCCCGATCGTCGGCTCATCGAGGATCAGCAGTTCGCATTCGCGCGACAGCGCCATGATGAGGGCAAGCTTGGTGCGCTGTCCGAACGACAGCTCGGCGACGCGCTGGGTCCGGTGGATATCGAGGAGCATCTGTAGCCGCTCGGTTCGCGATTGCACCCAGTCCGGATAGAAGCTGCGCACGAAGTCGATTGCTCTGCCGACGGTCCGCCACGCGGAGTAATCGAGTTCGGGGCTCACGAAGCCGATGCGCTGCTTGATGGCGGCGTCCTGTGCCGGGAAGGGAAGCCCGAGCAATTCGATGGTGCCCATCTCTGGGCGTTTTGCGCCCATCAGCAGGTTCAGAGTGGTGCTCTTGCCGGCCCCGTTGGGACCGATCAGGGCGTAGATCGAGCCCCGGGGAACGGAGAGGTTGAGCGGTCCGAGTGAAAACTCCCGGCCGAACCGGGTGCAGACGTGTTTCAGGTCGACCGCCGTACTCATCATCATTCTCCCGATGTTTGATCCGCAGGCTGCGGGGACCCCGCGAGCTCTCGCTCCAGGATGTCCAGGAGCTCGCGATCTTTAAGTCCGGCGTCGCGACCGGCCCGAACTGCGCTGCGCAGTGCGTGGACGGCGGCGATTCGCCGATCGCCGCGGGATCGGCGTTCGCCGTCCGGGGCGACAAAGGTCCCGAGGCCCTGGTGCCGCAGGATGATCCCGTCGCGTTCAAGTTCCTCATACGCCCGTTTGACGGTAATCAGGCTCACCGCCAGCTGCGCCGCGAATGTTCGAAACGAAGGCATCGGACTTCCGGGGGGCATGCGTCCACTGGCGACTTCGCGCCGGATCGCCTCGACGATCTGCTGATACAGCGGGGCGGAACCGCCCGTGGAAAGGGGCGGGAGACGCAGGGTTGAGGTCTCTTCCGGCACCGCAACTGTATATAGTAAATATACACACTATGCAAGTGAGAGTGAGCGGCTTGAGCATCGAGGTCCGATGATGGGAGCCCACCGCACGATGCGCTGCGCCCGGGCGAGGTCTTCTGAGCGCGGACGGCGAAGTGATCTTTGCCGCACTGATCACGGTATCGGGGCCGACTGCAGGGAGATCTTCCGCTCCCATCGCCGGCGCCAAACGGATGTGCGAGTGACGACGTCAGACGGTTCGGGATAGGACCGATCCTCTGCGCCAGTGATGACATGAATCGCCTGCTTTGGCTGCTACGGAGCGGCCGCTGGCGGACGTACCGTCATCCGCTCCGATCCTGACAATCCGGCGGCCGCGATCGCATCTCGTTGATCTTCACACCGCGACGGCGATAATGATCTTAGGTCGCGGCGCCGCACCGCGTGGTGAGTGCGTGGAGTGTCCCTGATTGGGGGGCGAACTCAGATGCGGAGCTGCGCCGGGTGAATCCTGCGGCGGTTCGAGGCTGACGGTCCGGCTCTACTGCGGTGCGGAGGAGATTCAACGATGGCGCGGGTTGCTGTACTGGGCATTACGGGTCGCGTGGGGTCACGCATCGGCGCGGAATTGCTGCGGCGCAAACATCTGGTCAGCGGGTTTGCGCGCTCGGTTACCGGGGTGGTTCGAACGACGGGATTGACGCTTGCAGCGCTGAACGGTACTGATACCGAGCGGTTGGCAGCAGCACTTCGCGGGCACGACGCGTTCGTGAGCGCAACCCGATTCGTGGACGGTATTGGTGCGCGGGAACTGATTGCGGCGGCGCACCAGAGCGGCGTGATGCGCGTGCTCGTGGTCGGCGGTGCCGGCAGTCTGCGCAACGGACCGGGCGGTCAGACGCTGGTCGATGCGCCGGATTTTCCGCTGGCCTACCGGTCCGAGGCGCTCGCGGGTCGGGCGTTTCTCGAGGTGTTGCGAGGCGAGCAGGGTCTCGAGTGGACCTTTCTCTCCCCGTCGGCGGAATTCGCCCCCGGGGCGCGCACCGGGCACTTCCGTCTGGGGGGCGAGGAATTGCTGGTGGATCCGCAGGGCCACAGCCGAATTTCGATGGAGGATTTTGCGGTCGCCCTGGTCGACGAAATCGAAAATCCGGCCCACGTGCGGCAGCGATTCACCGTCGGGTATTGATGCGCGGACCGCGGGCACGGCGCGCGAGCGTAGCAGCGGGCGGCGGCTTTCGGTGGGGCCCGCCGGGTTCAGAGAGGCTCTCAGGGCGGCTCGAACCGAAGCGTTCGAGAAGAAAATCGATGAACGCCCGGACCCGCGCGGGCAGATGCTGGTGGCTCAGGTAGACCGCATACAGATCGAAGGCGGGCGCCTGCAGATCCTGCAGGAGCCGAAGCAGGCGGCCGTGGCGCAGATCTTCCTCGACGATGAACGTCGGTTGCAGGATGATCCCGCCGCCGGCGACGGCCAGACGCCGCAGCAGATCGCCATTAGTCGCATGGACTGCCGGACGCACCCGCACAGTGAGTTTCCGACCGGTCTCCTCCGTGAATGCCCATTCATCACCCGACCAGAGATACTTGTAACTGAGGACTTCATGGTCCGCGAGGTCAGCGGGCCGTTTCGGGGTGCCGTGCCGTTGCAGATACTCGGGCGAGGCGCACAAGACCATGTCAATCGGTGCAATTCGCCTGGCGATGAGCCGGCTCTCCAGAGTCGTGGCGATGCGCAGGGCGACGTCAAATCCTTCGTTGGTCAGGTCCACGACCCGGTCCGAGAGGTCAATATCCAGCTTCAGCTGCGGGTACCGAGCGCGAAACAGCGGCAATTCGTCGGCGAGGCGCAGCACGCCGAATGACAGTGGCGCGGAGAGTCTGAGCGTTCCGGTTGGGCGGGCCGTTCCCCTCGCTGCGCTCGACTCGGCCTCGGCGATCTGTTCGAGAATGGCTCGCGCGCGTACGCAGTACCCGCCTCGGTGAGCGACAGGCGGCGCGTGGTCCGGTGGAGCAATCTCGCGCCGAGATGCTCCTCGAGGGCGCTGACCTGCCGGGTCACGGCTGCGTTGGACAGACCCAGCGCATCGGCCGCCTGCGCAAAACTCCCGGAGTCGACCACCTGGAGCAGGATTCTCATGCCGTATGCGATATCCAAAGCGTCCCCAATTGATGCAAAAAACGCAATAATGATTTGAGTTTAGCGCTATTTAATTGCGTGCGCAGAAATTATAGAGTGGCCGCGCCGTCGTGGTGATGCGCTGGGCGATGGCACGAGGTTCGGCGGATACGTCGCGCCCTCACGCACCGGCTCCTCCAGCGACGACCTCTGAAATCACGTGGGAGATCGAGATGATCAAGACCAATACCGCTCCTTACGGCATCGCACTGTTGCGTGTGAGCCTGGGCATTCTGTTCCTCGCACATGTCGCACTGAAGATTTTCGTCTTCACCGTACCCGGTTTCGTGGGCTACTTCGCCTCGCTCGGGCTGCCCGCCATCGCCGCGTATGGCGTGATTGCCCTGGAACTCGTCGGAGGGCTCGCACTGGTGCTCGGGATCTATGCCCCCTGGGTCGCGGTGCCGCTCGCGATCGAGATGTTCGGCACCATCGTCATGGTGCATGGCCACAACGGGTGGCTGTTCACGGACAAGGGCGGTGGCTGGGAATACCCGGCGTTCTGGACCATCAGTTTGGTCGCGTTGACGCTGCTCGGTGACGGTGTGTTCGCACTGCGCCCGACGACTCGCACAGGCTGAACGGTCGGCCCGAGGGCAGCGCACCGGCACGGCGCGAAAGCGCGACCGTGCCGGTGTCGCCGGTCAGGCTAAGCGGGATCCTCGCCGGTGAGGAATTCGCGCATCAGCGTCAGCAGAGTCTCGGCCCGGATCGGCTTGCTCAGAATCCGCAATTGTGGATCGGGTGCAAGGCCGCGGATCGCGCTCGACGTGTCGCCCGTGACCAAAATCGCCTTCAACTGCGGACCGAGCCGCTCGCGAAGCGCGCTGATGACCTGGATACCGGTTTGATTCGGGCCCAGATGATAATCGGTCATCAGCAAATCGAGCCGTGCGCCGCCCTTGACCACTGCAAGCGCTTCCTCTGCGGAACCGACCGGGATGACCTGATAGCCCTCGACCCTGAGCAGCATGCGCGTCGCATCGCGCACGCTCGGATCGTCTTCGACGAGCATCACACTGGGCCGGCCGCCGCTCGCTTGCGGAACCGCGCCTCCGGAGTTCTCCTCACTTTGCGTCCCCGCAACGGTTGCCTGCGGTCCGGCGGCCGGCAGCAGCAATGAGAACGTCGAGCCCGAGCCGACTTGCGAACTGACGTCGATCCTCAGGCCGAGCAGTTGAATAATCCGCTTGACGATCGAGAGCCCGAGTCCGTAGCCGTCGCGTGAGGTATTGGCTCCTACCCCGACCTGGTAGAACTCGTCGTAGATCAACGTGAGTTGGTCGGCTGGAATTCCAATGCCCGTGTCGCAGACATCGAGGCGAACCGCCGTCTCCCCGAGCGGCATGCAACGCAGGGCCACCGTGCCAGAGCGCGTATATTTCACAGCATTCGACACTAAGTTGCGCACCACTTGCTCGACTAACGCCGGGTCGCTGCGCACCCAAACGTTCGCAGGATTCGTCTCCAAGGTCAGGCCCTTGCCAGCTGCGACGCTGGAGAACTCCCGGCGGATTTCCTCGCAGATCCGCGCCAGTGAGAAATCGATGATCTCCGGTTTGATCGCACCGGACTCGAGCTTGCTGATGTCGAGCAGCGCATTGAGCAATCGCGACATCGCGCCGATCGCCTTCTCCTGCTGCGAGAGCGCCTCGGTGAGCAGAGGATCGTGGACGGTTCGGCGCAACGTGCCGTTGAGCAGCGCAAGCGCCTGCAGCGGTTGGCGCAGATCATGGCTCGCCGTTGCCAAGAAGCGGCTCTTGCCCTGATTGGCACGATCGGCGCTCTCGCGCGCCAAATCGGCGAGCTCGCGAGCCTCTTCGGCTACCGCCCGCGCGGCAATCAATTCCTTCTGAATCCGCTGGCGATCGCTGACGTCACGGATCGCGGCTACAACAAGGGTCTCGCCACCGTCGACGACGGGACTGAGACTGATCTCCACGGGAAACTCGGAACTATCACGTCGCAGCCCGTAGAGTTCGAGATTCTGACCCATGGGGCGCGCCCGCATATGGGCGCGGTAATCGGCTCGGTGCTGGAGGTGACGGATCCTGAAGCGCTCGGGAAGCAGCGTCTCGATGGGCCTTCCGACGATTTCCTCGCGGGCATATCCGAAGAGTGCAAAGACCTGGCGGTTGACGAACCGCACCAGTCCGCTGGCATCGACGATGAGCATGGCGTCGGGTGCCGCTTCGAGTGCACTGCGCGCAAGTTCTGGCGGCGTCAAGCGCATGAGGAGCGCTTCCTTTACTGTTCCCTGAAATGACCTGATGAGTCCGGCGTCTGTGCTGTGGCGGCCGGCATCGCCGAGAACCACTGCGACGCGCAGTCGCGGCGCTTCCGTTCGATTCCCCTCGGTGTCTCCGTGGGTCGATCGTCGAAATCTACCGATACCGAGCATACGTTTTTTCGATCCGGCTGCGCAAATGCGATTTGGACACACTCTTGCGCAGACCACTCATCGCGGGCACAAACCGGAACTGCGGTCGGACCCAGGAAGCACCCTGCCGAATGAACCCGTCTCTCACCGGCGGTACGCCCTAGGGGGTCGGCGTCGTTGCGAATCTTGCGTTTCGTCTGTTTTAGCGCCGCGCATGGTCACAAACGAGCCTGCCATGCGAGTTATGGTCCGTACATCTACGAAGACGAACCCGCGTACCTAAGTGGCAGCATGCCAAGCCTGCACGGATCGAGGGATATGCGGTGGGAAGCTCGATCGTCCTTGGACTCGGCAACATTCTGCTCAGCGACGACGGCGCCGGAGTGCATGCGGCACAGACGCTGATCCAGCGTTTACCGGAAGCATCCGCCGTTCGTGTCCTCGATGCCGGAACTCTCAGTTTCACGCTGCTCGGACTCCTCGAGGACGCCGATCGCCTCATCGTTTTCGACGCGGGGGACTTCGGCGCCGACCCGGGTGCCGTCCGCTGCCTGGAATCCGACACGCTCGATGGCTTCCTCGCCGATGTGAGCCGCAAGCGTTCCGTCCACGAGGTCGGACTCGCCGATCTGCTCGACATGGCACGGCTGCGCCAGATCTTGCCGCGCCAGCGCGCACTCATCTGCATCCAGGCGTACGACCTCGGCTGGGGTCTCGAGCCGAGCGCGTCCGTTCGCGCGGGGATACGGCAGGCCACTGATGAAGCACTGCGCCTCCTCGAGCAGTGGCAGTCATGAGCGCTCTGGGGGACATTCCGATTCATGTCGAACCGTCAGCCGAAAAATCGGTTGGACGCGACTTCGGCGTCGGGTTGGGGGCGATTCTCTCGGAACTCGCTACGCTGCTCGAGGCGCTGCGCTCTACGGGTGAGGAGGGTGCGATCGACCTGCGCAGCCTGCCGTTGGGTCCGAACGACCTAGATCGCCTGCGGCGCCTTCTCGGCAGCGGCGAAGTGGACATTCGCATCGACGCCAACGGCGAAAGCCGCATTCGCGAGACGGCGGTATCCGGACTCTGGTGGACGGAGCATCGCAATGCCGCGGGCGAGCCGCTCGCCGTCCTGATCGAAGTCGCCCGCGTACCGAACATCCTGTTGACCGCGGACGATGATCTTGCGCGCGGAGCAGTGCGGCTTCGAACCGTCGCTTCAGCGCAATTCTCAGCACCCGGGGAGACCCCGCATGGCACGACCTGATACCGAGCTCACGATTGGCGAGCTGCTCGATCGCAATGGCGTCAGCCGTCGCAGCTTCATCAAATACTGTACCGCGATGGCCTCGCTGCTCGCGCTGCCGCCGCTTGCCGCTCGCGCGATGGCCGCGCAGCTGCGCGCTGCCCGCCGACCATCCGTCATCTACCTGTCGTTCCAGGAGTGCACCGGTTGCCTGGAGTCTTTGACCCGATCGTTCGCTCCGACAGTCGAAAACCTGATCTTCAACGTCATCTCCCTCGACTACGATGACACGCTCATGGCCGCTGCCGGAGCGCAAGCCGAGCAGGCGCGCGCGCAGGCCATGGAGGCGAACTACGGCAAATACTTGCTCGTGGTCGACGGGGCGGTCCCGACTGCCGACGGTGGTGTGTATCACTGCGCTGCCGGCCGCTCCGGCCTCGACATTCTCTCCGAATGCGCCAAGGGCGCCGCCGCGATTGTCGCGGTCGGAACCTGCGCCTCATTCGGCGGCTTGCCATTCGCAGATCCGAACCCGACCGGTGCCCGCGCAATATCATCGTTGGTGCCGGGAAAGCCCGTGGTCAATGTATCCGGCTGTCCGCCGATTCCGGAGGTCATTGCCGGGACACTCCTGCAGTACGTCACTACGGGGCGGGTACCAGACCTCGATGAGCATCTGCGGCCGACGGTGTTTTACGGCAACAGCATTCACGACCGCTGCTACCGACGTCCATTTTACGATC
The DNA here is from genome assembly GCA_021826035.1 of Pseudomonadota bacterium. The sequence continues at coordinate 21,148 of JAKBBE010000006.1, forward strand.
GCGGTGAATTCGCCAAAACCTTCGACGACGAGGGCGCGCGCAACGGTTGGTGTCTGTACGAACTCGGCTGCAAGGGGCCGACCACTTACAACGCCTGCGCTACGCTGAAATGGAACAACGCGGTGAGCTTCCCGATCCAATCTGGTCATCCCTGTCTCGGCTGCGCGGAACCGGATTTCTGGGACAGAGGCAGCTTCTACAGCCCGATCCCCACCGCGCGCTGGGGCAAAGCGGGCGAGGTGAGCCCTGCGCAAGCCGGTACGCTCGCGGGCGTTGCGGCGCTCGCGGGGGCGGCGATCGGCGCCGGCAGCGTGGTGTTGGCCCGCAAACGCATCAATCGAAACAAGCGCACCAAGAGTCACGATTCCGAAAAAGGCAACGAGGAGTAGCACCATGGACCTCGTCGATTTCGCACGTGGACCCGCCTTGAAGGTGGCGTTCGTGGTTTTCTTCATCGGGGTACTCTGGCGCCTCGTGAACGTGATCCTGCTGCGGCACGGTCGAATGCTGAGCGAGCCGCGCCGCAGTGTCGGTGCGGCGCTCCTTGGCGGGATAAAAGGGATGGGCTCTCGCTCCTGGCCGCATCCGGAATTCATCAAGCGGACTGTGACGGGTGAGGCCCTCGGATACTCGTATCACATCGGTCTGTTCATCGTCATTCTCTTCTTCGCGCCTCACGTCATCTTCTTCGGCAGTTTGGTCGGAATGCGCTGGTCGACGCTGCCGAACAGCATCATCACTATTTTTTCCGTGATCACTCTTACGCTGTTCGTTGCCGTGCTTTCGCGCCGCGTTGGACATCCGGTGCTGCGCCATTTGTCGAATTTCGACGACTACTTCAGCTGGTTCGTCGTAGCGCTCGTGCTGATCACCGGCCTGATGGCCACCGCCCACGTCGGTGGTCCGTACCAGACGATTCTCGGCCTACACATCCTCAGTTTCGATCTGCTGCTCCTCTGGTATCCGTTCGGCAAGCTCATGCATGCGTTTTATATATTCCCGACCCGGGCCATAGACGGGTATCTGATGACACGAAAGGGGGCGCCATCGTGAATTCCTCATTTGTGGAACTGCGCGCCAATCTGGCGCCGGAAGAGGCGCGGATCACGGATCGAGAGCGGGTGGCCGGGGCGATGCGCGGCTTCGCCCGCGAATTCGGGGCACTGAGTGCGCTGCGGCTCGAAGCGTGCGTGCATTGTGGCATGTGCGCAGATGCGTGCCATTTCTATATCGCGACCGAGGACCCGCAGTACACACCGGTGCTGAAGGTAGAGCCGTTCAAGCAGGCCTTCAAGCGCGAGGCGGGCGCGTTTGCGCCGATATTTCGGTGGTTCAATCTGAAGCCGAAGGTTACCGCCGCGGAACTCGACCAGTGGCAGCACCTGCTCTATGACAGCTGCAATCTCTGCGGGCGATGCTCCTTGATGTGTCCCATGGGGATCGACATCGCTGACCTGATCGAGCAGGCACGGCGTGGCATGTTCGAGGCCGGTCTTGCCCCGAAGGAGTTGTACGAAAAGGCGGCCTATCAACGGCAGACCGGACAACCGGAGCCGACGAGCGAGCCATACCGGGACCAGTTGCTCGCGATCGGGCAGAAGTTCGGCGTCGAGATGCCGCTCGACAAGCCGCAGGCGGAGGTGATGTTGACCGTGCCGAGAACGGACATCGAGCACTATCCGGCGGCGGTTGCCGCGATCGCGCGAGTCATGGCGCACATGAAGGTCGACTGCACGTTTCGCACCGACGGATTGATCGCGGAGAACTACGGATACTACGCCGGCGGGCGTGATTGGCAGCGGCGCATCAGCATGCGTCTGGTCGACGAGGCCGTTGCCTGCCGCGCCAAGGTACTCATCGTGCCGGAATGCGGGCATGCGTACTCGGCATTGCGCTGGGAGGCCGCTGAGTTGCTCGGCCGGCCGCTCCCGTTCAAAGTTCAGCACGTCACGGAATACCTGGCAGACGCGCTCGAGGCGGGGCGGCTTAAGCTTCGTCCTGCCGAGGCTGGTGTGACGGCATTTCATGACCCCTGCCAACTGGTTCGCAAGGGCGGCGTCACGGATGCTCCGCGGCGACTGATGCGAGCGATGGGAATTGAGCCCACCGAGACCGTTCGGCACATCGGCTACAACATCTGTTGTGGCGGTGGCGGCGGAGTCTTCGATATCAAGCGTGCGGCACCGCTGCGCTACCGCGTCATCGAAGAGAAGTTCAATGAAATCGACCGTACAGGAGCGCAAACGTTCCTCACGAGTTGCTCGGATTGTCGGCGGACCTTCGATGATGGCAAGCAGCACTTCAACTGGCAGCAGACCCCGCGCAGTCTGGTGGAGTTGCTCGCCGCGCACTTGCGCAACGCGTAAGAGGACCCATCGATGAGCACCCAGACGATAGTCGTTGATCCCATCACGCGCATCGAGGGCCATCTTCGCATCGAAGCGCAGATGGACGGAAACGTCATTTCACAAGCCATCAGTTCCGGCACCATGGTGCGCGGCGTAGAGATCATTCTGCGCAACCGTGACCCGCGTGATGCCTGGGCGTTCGCGCAACGCATCTGTGGAGTGTGCACGCTCGTGCATGGCATCGCGTCGGTGCGTGCAGTGGAAGATGCGCTGCGCTACGACATACCACCGAACGCGAACTTAATCCGAAATTTGATGATAGGCGCGCAATTCGTCCACGACCACGTCATGCATTTCTATCACTTGCATGCGCTCGACTGGGTGGACGTCGTTTCCGCGTTGTCCGCGGATCCGAAGGAGACGTCGACTCTGGCGCAATCGATCTCCACGTACCCGATGTCCTCGCCCGGATATTTTGCAGATGTGCAGCGTCGGGTGAAGACCCTCGTGGAGTCCGGCCAGCTGGGGATCTTCGCCAATGGTTACTGGGGGCACCCGGCGTACAAGCTCCCGCCGGCGGCAAATCTGTTGGCGGTCGCACACTATCTGGAAGCGTTGGCGTGGCAACGCCGGGCTGCGGAATTGCACGCGATTTTCGGTGGTAAGAATCCGCACCCGAACTTCGTGGTGGGTGGTAGTCCGGTCGGCATCAGTGTGCACGAAGCCAGTGGTACCGGTACGACCACCGTCAACACCGTGGGCTTGGCGCGGGTGGCGGAAATCATCGAGCACATGCGCAGCTTCGTCGACCAGGTATATCTGCCCGATACGCTCGCGATCGCGTCGTTCTACAAGGACTGGCTGACACCGGGTCACGGCGAAGGTATCGGGAATTTTCTCTGCTATGGAGACTTCCCCGCGAGCGGCATCCCAAATCCCACGCAGATGATGATCCCGCGCGGTGCGATCCTCGGGCGCGACCTTACGCGGATTCATGAGGTGGACTTGAATGCGGAGGCTGAAATCGAGGAATTCGTGGCGCACTCCTGGTACGACTACACGAGCGGCAAGGACTCTGGGTTGCACCCTTATGAGGGACAGACCCACCTGCAGTATTCCGGACCGAAGCCCCCGTACGCACACCTCGATCCCGCGGCCAGCTATTCCTGGCTGAAGTCGCCGCGGTGGAAAGGGCACCCCATGGAGGTCGGTCCGCTCGCGCGGGTCCTGATGCTCTATGCGAGCGGACACCAGCCGACCCGTGAGCTCGCCGACAAAGCCCTTGCGCAGCTCGATGTGCCCCTTGCGGCGCTGTATTCGACTTTGGGGCGTACGGCGGCGCGAACGCTCGAGGCGAAGATCATCGCGGACGCCATGACCGGCTGGTACGAGTCGCTGATGAAGAATATCAATACCGGAGACGTACACACGTTCAACGCGCAGCGATGGGATCCGCAGTCTTGGCCATCGCATGCCAGAGGCGTCGGTTTCACCGAGGCGCCTCGCGGTGCGCTCGCTCATTGGGTCGTGATCGATGATGGATTGATCAGCAACTACCAAGCCGTGGTTCCGAGTACCTGGAATGCCGGTCCCCGTGATTCGGTCGGACAGGAGGGGCCGTACGAAGCGGCGCTGAAGGGTCAGGCGCTGGCCGTGATCGATCAGCCGCTCGAGATTCTGCGCACCATCCACAGCTTCGACCCCTGCATCGCATGCGCGGTCCATCTGAGCGCTCCGGGCGGTAAGGAGCTGCTGCAGGTGAAGGTGGTCTGAGGCGGGTAGCCGTTCGTTCCATGCACGAACTCGCTGTCTGTCAGGGGTTGATCCGCGAGGTTGAAGCGGTGGCTCGCGCACATGAGGCGCAGAGCGTGGTCTGCATCACGGTCTGCGTCGGTCCATTGTCAGGCATCGAGCCGCAGTTGCTCGAGAGTGCTTTCCCCCTCGCCAGTGCCGGAACCGGTGCCGCGCGGGCGCGTCTCGTCATTGAATGTGCCCCAGTCAAAGTACGCTGTCCGAGCTGCGCGCGGGAGTCGGAGGTTCCAAGCGCGCGCCTGCTGTGTGCACACTGCGGAGAGTGGCGCGTCGAGCTGCTGAGCGGGGCAGAACTACTGTTGACCAGAGTCGAGCTGACCAGGAGGCACGATGCGTGAGTCGAACGTCATTTCCGCCGGAATTGAGTCCGCCGCATTGGTGCTTCTACGGCGCGCGTATGCCGCGGCGATGCAGGGCGAATTCTCCGTGCCGGACGTTCCACTCAACCCTCCTGCGCATTCCTGTACGCTGTACGTTCACGTGCCGTTTTGTGAATCACTGTGCCCCTTCTGTTCCTTTCACCGAGTGGCGTATCGAGCGGAGAAGGCGCACCTGTATTTCGAAGCCTTGCGCGAAGAACTCCGCCAATACCATGCGCGCGGCTTCCTCTTTGCGGAGGTCTATGTCGGAGGCGGAACGCCGACCGTGGCGCCTGCGGAACTCGAGGTGACCCTGCGTCTCATCCGCTCGCTCTGGCCCGTCCGACGGATGTCCGTCGAGACCAATCCGAACCACTTGACGGCCGAGACGATGGCGCGACTGCAGAGCTGCGGGGTCGATCGGCTCTCGGTTGGAGTGCAGAGTTTCGATGATGCGTTGTTGGCGGAAATGGGTCGCTTGCAGCCGTACGGTACAGCGGCCGACATCGCGCGACGCCTGGAGGGCGCGCGCGGTCGCTTCGGCGCGCTCAATGTCGATCTGATCTTCAACTTTCCGCACCAGAGCATCCGATCACTGGAGAATGACGTCGCGACGGTGCGCGATCTCGAAATCGACCAGGTTTCATACTATCCGCTCATGAGTGCAGCTGCCACGCGCCGTCGTATGCGCCATGAACTCGGCACGGTGGAGCCCTCGCGGCGGCGGGACTTCTACGGCGCGATTGTGAATGGATTGCGCTCGCAGTATCAGCCGTCGTCGGCCTGGTGCTTCACGCGGCGTAGAGCGGTAGCGCCTTCAGTCGCTCTGGATGAGTACATCGTCGGCTCGAGCGAGTACGTCGGCGCCGGTAGCGGCGCATTCAGCTATGTGGGTGGCAGGCTGTACGCCACCACTTTCTCGTTGAATGCGTACCGGGAGCGGATTCGTTCCGGTCAATCGGCGATCACCGCGTATCGGCCGCTGACGCTTCGGCAGCGATTGCATTACGACCTGCTCGTCGGCCTGTTCGGATTGTCGTTACCGTGGTCGACGCTCGAGACGAAATACGGACGCCATGTGCGTCGTGCACTCGCCCCGGAGCTCGCGGCGTTGCGCGTAGCCGGGGCGGTCCGCGCTGAGGGCGACGCGCTGCATTTGACCGAGCGGGGCATGTATTACTGGATGCTCATGATGGCGGAGTTCTTTACCGCCGTGAATGAACTCAGAGCGACGATGCGTCGACACATCCGCGCCGAGCCGGTCGCGGGACCGTGCAGATTCAACGGGGTGCAAAGAGTCCTGTGGGATCCAGATAGATCTCGTACCGGGCCACTTTCCCATGATCCATCGTGAATACGTTGCAGAACGGAGCGATCACGCTATCGCCATCGAGGCGAGTGTAGTGCACCGTGCCGCAGCAAATGCGGTGTTCGGGCAGGTCCCAAAAATCACTCAGACGATGTTCGAGCGCCGCGACGCTGGCAAAGAACTGGTCCAGCGCCTGGATGATGCGGGTGGTGCCGGTCACGGGCGGCGTATTGCCGAAGCGAAAGACGGCCTCTGCAGTCAGGTACTGGGCGAAACCCTGACTGTTCTTTGCATCGATCGTGCTGAAGAGTTGCTCGTACCAGTGGCGCGCCGATGTCATCGAGAGTCTCCGAGGAGAGCGGGGTGCGTCAGTATCGCCCTCGATATGGCACTCGTCACTGCGGAATTTCCTTACTGCATTCGTGTCGGAAGCGACGCTAACATCTGATTGCATTGGACCGTAGCGCGGCGTGAGTGTGCGTGATGCGTGCGAGGAGGCCGGCGTGAGTAGGAGTCAGGGGCTGAGGGTGGCGTCGATCGGCAGAACCCTGCGGGTTGCGCTGGTCGTGGTGGTCCTGGGTCTGGCGGCGTGCGGTGGAACGACCGGCGCGCCCGGTCCCGCGGGACCGACCGGGAGCGTCGGTCCGGCGGGTGCGCCGGGAACTGGCGGGGCGGTGAGCGCAGTTCCCATAACGACGGCGACTAAGATCCAGGCGACGATCACGGCCGTACAGATTCCGAGCTCCGGTCATCCGGTGGTCAATTTCACGCTGACCGATCAGAACGGTGTCCCGCTCAGCGGGTTGCCGCCGGCGGATGTCAACTTCGCGATCGCGAAGCTGGTTCCCGCCGGTACTCAGCTCGCGGCGTTCCCCGGACTGCCCGCGCCGGCACCGCTGCTGCAGCCGCAATGGCAGTCGTATCTCTATGCCATGGTCAACCCGGTGAGTTCGGCTGGGAGTGCGGCGACTCCGGTGGTCGGTACGCAGGCGCAGCCACAGGCTCAGACCGAAGGCGGGGCGAGCGGCACTCTGGTCGATAACGGCAATGGGACCTATCAGTACACGTTCAAGGCGGATATTGCCGGCGATCCGGTCGTGACCTACGTGCCGACGCTGGTGCACCGCGTGGGTCTTGAAATCCGCGGGTTGGCGCCGGCCAACAGCCCGGTGTACACGTTCATTCCCGCGACCGGTGCGACCAGTGGCTTCGATGCCGATGACGCCGTCGATGGCACTGCCTGCGTGGCCTGCCATCAGCAGCTGGCGTTTCACGGCGGAGCGCGGACCAATGTGCAGTACTGCGTGATTTGCCACAACCCGAGTTCCGTGGATCCCTCGAGTGGCAACACGCTCGACTTCACTGTTCTGATCCACAAGATCCACATGGGCGATACGCTGCCCTCGGTACTGGCGGGGACGCATTACTACATTTACGGCTACCGCGGCGCGGTCAGTGACTTCAGCAGCGTCGCGTATCCGCAGAGCGATCTGAGTGGCAACAATACTGCCGTTTCGGGGTCGGGTACGCGGTTCTGCACGACCTGTCACACCCCAAATGACCCGAATGCGCCGCAATCCGGGAATTACCAGACGGCGATCAGTTCGGCCGCGTGCGGGGCCTGCCACGACAACGTGAATTTCGCGACGGGGCAGAATCATGGACCCGGGGATCTCATCGTCACGGATGCCGACTGCGTCACCTGCCACGGGCCGACCAGTACGATCGACAATGGCGCGCTGCAGGTCGTCGCGGCCCACACGACGCCGGTCGATGCGGCGGTGCAGAAGTTCCAGTACAAGATCCTGGGCGTGGCCAATACCGCCCCCGGGCAGACTCCCAGTGTCACCCTCGAGGTGTTCGATCCGACTCAGAACGATGCGCCGTACGATATCCTGAGTGCCAGCAGCCCGTTTCAGCAACCCGGGGCACGTTTGGCGGTCGATCTTGCGTGGCCGACCGCGGCGTTCAACAACGTCGGCAGTGGCGGGGTCACCGCGAACAGCGGCACGCCGAACCAACCGGTTTCGATCAGCTTCCAAAGCGGCGTCACCGCCAATGGTGACGGCACGTTCACCGCGAGTTCACCGATTCCGATTCCGAGCACGGCGGTCGGATCGGGTCAGGTTGCCGTGGAGGGTCGTGCCGTGGTGGCGCTGGCGAACCTGTCGGGTAGCGGCACGACGAATACGCAGCTCGGCATTCCGGGCGTGAGCGCCGATTTCCCGATTACCGACCCGGCGGCGGTGGCGCCGACTCAGATCGTCTCGATCGCGAAGTGCGATGCGTGCCACCACAATCTGACGGTGCACGGAGAGAACCGCAGCGACGATATCGAGCTGTGCGAGGCGTGTCACAACGCCAATGCGACCGACATTGGTGAGCATGTGGCGGCCAGCGGTGCGTGCGCTCCGGTCGGAACTGCCGGGGCCAATCCCGAGCAGCCGATCGATTTCAAAGTGCTGATCCACGAGATCCATGCGTCGGCGGCAGTCAATGCGAGCGGGACGCTGCGATATCCCAACGGGGTGACGATCTGCGGCTACGGTGCCAGTCCGACGACATTCAATGTGGCCTATCCCGGGAATCTTGAGGACTGCGATGCCTGTCACGTCAATTCGTCTTATTATCCGGTGAATGACGCGGTGGTGGAAGGGACGACGGTGGTGACGAATGATCGAACCACACTCGCCGATGATGTCGTCATTTCACCCAATGCCGCGGTGTGTGCGAGCTGTCACACGAGTGCCTTGGCACAGCAGCACATGATTCAGAACGGCGGGAACTATGCGGCGACTAAGACCGCGGCGGGCGCCTTGGTTTCGGGGAGCACGGAGACCTGCGCGCTGTGTCATGGTCCGGGTGGCGTTGCCGACGTGAAAGTGATGCATGACTTGGCGGACTTCCCGGAATGAACGCCGGGGTGCGTCCGCGGTGCGCGGTGCGGTGCTGCAGCATGCTGCCTCGGGTGATTCTGGTGTGGGCGGTGGTGGCGCCGTGGGCCGGTGCGACGCCGCCGCGTGCCGTGGTGCCCGCCGGCCCGACGGCGGTGCTCGAGAGTCCGACCGCGCTCGGATATAGCGCGAAGGGTGCGGATACGTGCCTCGCGTGTCACGCGCTGAATGCCAACGTCCAGGGGATTTTCCGCTCGCCTCATGCCCGCCCGCACGATTCGCGCGGCCCATTCGGCCCGGGGGGATTGCAATGTGAGGCCTGCCATGGACCCGGTGGCGCGCACGTACGCGCGATGGGGATGAAGCCCGCCGGCATCGTGGTGTTCGGTCCGCATTCCCCGACGCCGGTCGCGAAGCAGAACGCGATGTGTCTGAGCTGCCATCGTGCCGCGGTGGGACGCAACTGGGCCGCGAGTGCGCACGCGGCCAATGGAGTGAGCTGCGTGGCGTGTCATCGCATTCATGGTGGCAGTGATCCGGTGCGCGTGCAGGCGATGCAGGCGAGCGTGTGCGGCAAATGTCACCTCTCCGTGCAGGCGCAATTTCTCAAGCCCTATCACCACCCGGTGCCGGAAGGCACCATGGCCTGCTCCTCGTGTCACGATCCGCACGGATCCACCGCGCCGGCCATGCTGGTGAAGGACACGGTGAATGAGACCTGTACCGGCTGCCATGCCCAGATGCGCGGGCCCTTTCTGTGGGAGCACCAGCCGGTGAGTGACAATTGCGATGACTGTCACGTCCCGCACGGTTCCGTGATTCCCTCGCTGCTGAGTGAGCAGCCGCCGATTCTCTGCCAGCAGTGTCATGATGCGGCCGGCCACCCCTCCGTGCCGTATGGGCCACAGGGGCTGCCGAACGGCATGCCGAATCCCTATCTGCTGGTCGGTGGCTGCGTCAACTGTCACTCGCGCATTCATGGATCGAACAGTCCGTCGGGACGCGCGCTGATGCGCTAGGAGCCGCCATGAGCCGCCGCATCGAGTCACAGGCGAGGACATCTCGGACCGAACGAAGGGCACTGCACACTGCGCTCGTTGCGGCGGCGGTAGGGGCGGTGTTGACGGGGCAGGCGGCGCGTGCGACACCGCCGCGCCCGGATACCGCGGCGTGGACCTGCTCGCGCTGTGTGTTCTACCGTGGCCATCAGGTGAAAGTTCGCACCGGGGTGCTGTATGCAGATGGCGCCAATGCCGCCGCCGGGCGCTACAGCGGCATCGACCGCAACGGTGTCTTCGTAGAGGCCGGCGGCAGCGGCCGCTGGCGCAGTGCGGGTGGCGCCTACGGCAGTTTCGCGCTCGAGCGGCTCGGACTGGATTCGCGGCGGCTGCGGGTCACCGCCGGGCAGGAGGGCATGTTCGAATTGCGCCTCACGTACCAGGGACAACCGTTTCGTCAGTACGATGACACCCTCACGCCGTACCGCCTGACGGCGCCGGGCAGCCTGGTTCTGCCGGCCGATTGGGTGACCGCGAACTCGACCACCGGGATGAGCGCCCTCGGCTCGAGTCTCGCCCCGGTGCACATCGGCACGAATCGGCGCACCGTGGCATTGAGCGGACGGGTGTTCCTCGGGACGGACTGGACGCTGTTCGCGAAATTCAGCCACACCCAGCGCACCGGGACGGAGGCACTCGGCGCGAGCTTCCTGACCGAGGCGCTGCAGCTGCCCGATCCGATCGACGATCGGACTGACGACGTCCATGCGGGCGCGCTGTGGAGCGCTCGGCGGGTGAGTGTGCGCTTGGCGTACGACGGTTCGTGGTATCACGATGCGATCGAGGCCGTGGCGTTCCAGAACCCCTATCTGCCCATCGTGGCCGGCTCGACGGCGGGGCTGCTGGCCGGCGCGCCCGACAACGACTTGCAGCAGTTGACGCTCTCCGGACAGGTGATCCTGCCGGTGTGGTCGGGAGTGCTGACCTATCTCGCTTCCGCCGGACGGCTTGCCGAGGACGGCGCGTTCGTCTCCGGGAGCACGCTCGTCTCGTTGCCGCTGTCACTGTCCGGTTCGCTGCCCGGTGACCTCGATCTGACGCACGATGCGTTGAGCCTGGCGCTGCATCCGACCGCGCGGCTTCGGATGCGGGGGCGCGCCACCTACGACGGTCACGACGATCATGCCGCCGCGCTTTGGATTCCCTATGTCGCAACCGACACGTTTCCAGGCGGTACGTATCTGACGCCTCGCTACGGCGAGGATCGCACGCGCCTCGTCGGGAGTGCCGATTACCGTCTGTGGCGCTGGGTGCGTCTGGGTATCGGCGGAACCTATGAGCATACCCACTTCTCGCCCGGTCAGGTGCTCACCTCATCGAGCGAGCAACGCGCCTGGGGTGAGCTGATCGTGGTGCCGGTGGCGGCCGTTCGCGTGAGTCTCAAGGGCGGCAGCGCCCGGCGCGATGCCTCTGCGTTCGATGCCGCGGCGCTGCCGGCCGGGGAGAATCCCCTGATGCTCGCGTACGACTACGCACCGCGCGACAGCGAATTTGTCCACCTGCGCGCCACCTGGGCGGTCGCAGCCAACCTCGCCTGGGCAATCGATGGGTCGGCGACGACCGAGGCGTACCGGCGATCGCAATTCGGTTTGAGCGATGGCCGCCAGCGCGAGCTCTCGACGACGCTCACCTGGATGCCGATCAAGGCGTTGAGCGTGTATCTGCAAGGGAGCTACGAGCATTTGCAGGCCACGCAGTACGCGCTGCAGTTGCCGGCGACGATCCCTTGGCAGGCCATCGAAGGGGCGTATTTCTGGAGCGCCGGTACAGGCGGGACCTGGACGGTGAGCCGCCGCTGGCGGATGACGGCCGACTATGTCCATGCGGGCTCGCGCAGCGACACTGGCGTGGGCTCCAGTGGGATTCTGCAGGCGTTCCCGCAGGCTTCCAGCACGCTCGATACCGCCAAGGCCGATGTGGCCTACCGCTGGTCGGCTGCCCTTACCGTGCGGGCGCAATATCGCCGCGACCAGTTCGGGTCGAGCGACTGGGCGCTCGAAGGTGTCGATCCGGCGACGATTCCGTTGCTGCTCGCGCTCGGGGAGCAGCCGTACCGCTATACGCTCGACAGTTTCGCCCTCTCGTTCATCTATCGACTGTGAGGCGCCGCTGCCCGCTCAACGCAGCAGGAGCGTGCACAGCACACTCGCCAGCAGCAGCGTCGAGCCGGCGAGGTGAATGGCGAGCGTCAATTGAATGCCGCCGGTGAGTTCGGTGCGGGTGGCGCGCTCGCGGATCGCGCGCGCCGCGCGCCATCCGGCCGGCACGAGGGCCAGGGCGAACAGCCCCGACCACACCGGAATCCAGCGCAGCACGGCGGCGAGGGCGAAGGCCGCGCACGCGCCCCACTGCAGTCCCAGGTACAGCCGACGGGTCGCCGCGACGCCGCAGCGCACCACCAACGTCGCCTTGCCCGCGCGGGCGTCGGCGGCGCGATCGGGTACTTCATTCATGAGCAGGATGGCCGCCCCCCAGAGGCCGACCGGGATCGACATCAGCAGACTCTGTGCATCGAGCCGACCGCTCTGCAGCCAAGCCGCTCCGGTGACCGGCAGGATGCCGAAGGCGACTGCGATGGCCATCTCCCCAAGTCCACGGGCGGCCAATTGCGCGCGCGGCAGCGAGTAGGCGATGGCGAGCGCCACACCGATCAGCCCGAAGATGATCACCCCCGCGCCGCGCAGGTCCGCCAGCACGATGCCGAGCAGTGCCGCCGCGCCGAGCAGCGTGGCGCCCCAAGCGGTCATGGCCGGCAGGCTCAGCAGTCCATTCTGAATAAATCGGGAGCCACCGGTGTACGGGAAGATCCGCTCCTCGTTGTCCCGATCTGCCCCCGAGAGATCATCGGCGACATCGTTCAGAACGTTGGCCCCGAGATGCACCAACAACGTGGCGAGCACGGCGAGCAGTGCGGGTGCCCAGAGAATGCGACCGGCGACGCTGGCACCCCATGCAGTGCCAACGATCACCGGGGCGAGCGATGCCGGAGCGAATGCCGGTCGAGTTGCGAGGAACAGCCGCCGCAGCCGTGCCGGCAGCGTACTGCCGGAGAGGGTCGCGACACTCGGCTCCGACGGCCGTGTGGTCATCTGGTCGGTCATAGGCTGTAGCTCCCTGAATCAGAGTGTGAACCGACGAATGCGTATCGAACGCGGCGCGTGCCGCAAACATCACTTCGCGCAGCGAGGCGGATCATCGTAGGCAGTACTACGTATTCGCGGCAGGAACGCAACGGAGTCAGATAGTCCCAGTCATTGGTGCGGAGGGATTGAGCATGTCGAGACATACCATGGCCTTCATCGCCGTCGCGGCGGCACTCGGCGCATCGGCGGCGGTCAATGCCACCGACGCGAGCGCCGGCGGAAAGATCGTCGCGCAGGTGTGCAGTGCGTGTCATGATCCTGCGAGTTGGAAGGGCAAGAGCGCCACGCAGATCGATGCGCTGATTCACAAGGTGGTGGCCGGAAAAGTCATGCACCCGATCAAGCTGACCCTGACCAATGCACAGATGGCCGACGTCGCGGCCTATTGGGCGCAAGAGGCCAACAAGTAAGCCGTCCCGGGGAGAGCGCCGGGCTCGCCTGGTCTCTCCCCGTTCGACAGTGGTCGCGCTCATTTCAGAGCGGTGCTCAACCGGCGAAAATCACCAGCGCGATCAGCACCACGCCGGTCACGACCACGGCCAGACCGAACAGCACCGAGACCACCGTCAGCCCCTTCGACGGTGGCGGCACGATCGACGCTTGCAGCTTGCCCTCGCGCACCAAGGCCTCGTATTGCAATGGCCGTTCCTCCTTGAAGCGCTCGAGCGGCACGCGACCGGTGAGAATCGACACGTCGATCGGGAATTTCTCGGGGCGGAAATGATTGTGGAAGAAATGGAAGATGAAGATGAATCCGGTCGCCAGCAGCGCCTCCTCGGAGTGCACGATGAAGGCGACATTCAGCGCGATTCCGGGCACGAAGCGTGTGAAGAACACCGGGGCGGCGAGCATCAGACCGGACACGCCGATCATGGCGACGCCCCAGAACACCGCCCAGTAGTCGAACTTCTCCCAGTACGTCCAGCGCCCCATGCGCGGCTGCGGCCCGAGGTAGAGGAACCAGCGGAAGTTGCGCCCGATGTCGCGGATGTCCTGGGCGTTCGGCACCAGGGAGTCAGACCCGAACAGCGCGTAACGCTGTTTCTTCACCATGGAGCGGTAGGCGAGATACAGCAGGTGAAAGAGGAAATACCCGAAAGTGATGCCACCGTTCACCAGGTGAATGGCACGCATCCGGGCCGGCCCGCCGAAGAATCCGCTGAGGGCCTCACCCCACCCCGTGGTCGGGTGCATCAGAGCGAGGCCCGTCAGCGCGAGCAGCATGAAGCTGAGAATGACGATGAGGTGCGTGAGCCGGTCGATGACGGTGAAGCGCTGAATGTGCGGTCCGCCGAAGTGCACGAGCGGCGGGAGTTCCCCGCGCAGTCGGGCGACCAGGCTGCGCTGCAGCCACAGCAGGGTGTGCAGGCCGAAGAAGCCGAATACCCCGGCGAGCAGCGCCACCATGAAATAGTGGGTGTAGGTGAGCCACCGGGAATGGGCCGGGTCGTCGAGGCGCGGATGCGGATCGTAACCGGCGAGTCCGGCACGGGCACCGGCATGACAGCGGGCGCAGGTGGCCGCTCGGTGCTCCGCGGAGAGTCGCGAGCCGGGCTGATCGGGCGCCCGTGCCCGGTGCGGATCGTGACAGTCGGTGCACCCGGGGGCTCGCTTCAGGCCGAGCGCCGCCGCTTGCCCATGGGGGGTGCTCATGTAGGACCGATACGCCTGCGCATGACAGGTCGCGCAGGTCCGGGTGAGGTGCCCCCGGAACGTCGGGCTGGAAACCGGGACGACATCGTGGCTGCCGTGGCAGGTCGTACAGGTCGGAGGCGAGCGCTCTCCGGGCCGCAGCGGTGCGAGCGCAGCGTGTGACCCGTGCGCCAGCGCCTGTCCCTGTCGCCGGTGGCAACTGGCGCAGGCCACCGCAGGTACGCGCGCCGGATGGGGCAGTGCCCGGATGCTCGAGTGGCAGCTGACGCAGGTGAGACCGCCGTGCACGGAATGCGCCAGTACGGCCGGATCGATCTTCGGTGCCCCCATCAGTCCGCTGGCATGACAGGCGAGGCACTGCGCGTTACCCGGCGGCGCGAGCGTTGGCGGCGCGGACGCGCGCAGCGGTGTCGCCGCACCGAGAGCCGCCAGGGCGGTCAGTCCGATCAGCCAGCGCAGACCACGGTGCAATCGGGTGCTCATCGCCCGCGCAGCATCCTGGAGGGCGCCGTGCGGGTCGATACGTACGTGTCCGTAACGGCTGCGGAGAGTTACGTATTTCGGTTCACAGAGCGCTGCGGCACGGTACGGCATCAGTCCTGCGCGGGGTGGGCGACATGTGCCTGGCGGTGCCCGGAAGAGTTCTCGACATCAATGCGCGCGATCCGCTGCTGCCGAGCGCACGGGTGGATTTCGGGGGGGTCGTCAAGGACATCAGCCTGGCGTACACACCGCAGGCCCGGCCGGGCGACTATGTCCTGGCGCACGTCGGGTTCGCCATGACGGTGATCGATGAGGCGGAGGCGGCGCGCACGCTCCAAGCGCTGCGCGAGGTGGCCGCTGCGGTCGAGGCCGATCTGCCATCTCAGCCCGGACCGCTGCGGTGAAGCATGCGACCGAATACCGCGACGGACGCGTGGCCGGCCGCATCGCCGAGCGAATCGCTGCGGAGGCGGCGGCCGGCACCGTGTATCGGTTCATGGAGTTCTGCGGAGGGCATACGCATGCGATTTCCCGCTACGGATTGGAGGATCTGCTGCCGGAGACGGTGCGCCTGGTGCATGGACCGGGATGCCCGGTGTGCGTCCTGCCGGTGGGGCGCATCGACACTGCCCTCGAGCTTGCGGCCCAGCCGGGGGTTACGCTGTGCACGTATGGCGATCTGATGCGCGTGCCGGGATCGGGCGGGGCGTCGCTGCTGCGGGCCAAAGCCGCTGGTGCGGACGTGCGCATGATCTACTGCGCGCTCGATGCCGTCGCCATCGCTCGCGCCGAGCCGCACCGGGAGGTCGTGCTCTTTGCCATCGGATTTGAGACCACGACGCCGCCGACGGCGCGCAGCGTGCGGCTCGCACAGCACCTGAGCCTGAAGAACTTCACCGTCTTCTGCAATCACGTGCTGACGCCGGCGGCGATCCAAAACATCCTCGAGAGCCCCGCGCTGCGCAGCCTCGAGCCGGTCCGGCTCGATGGGTTCATCGGCCCGGCGCACGTGAGCACGATCATCGGCAGCGAACCCTACACGTTCTTTGCCCAGGAGTTCGCCCAACCGGTGGTGATCTCCGGGTTCGAGCCGCTCGATGTCCTGCAGTCGGTGTTGATGTTGGTGCGGCAGGTGAATGACGGCCGCCACGAGGTCGAGAACCAGTACGGGCGCGCCGTGCGTGTCGCCGGCAACGAACTCGCCAAGGGCGAGGTGGCCGAGGTGTTCGAATTACGCAAGAGCTTCGAGTGGCGGGGGCTCGGCGAGGTCCCCTACAGCGCACTGCGCTTGAAGGCCACCTACGGCGCATTCGATGCGGAACGGCGTTTCACTCTGCGCGCCGCGGCGGCGCGGGAGGTGCCCGGATGCCAGTGCGGGGCGGTTCTGCGTGGCGCGAAGGATCCGCTCGAGTGCCGCCTGTTCGGCACGGTCTGCACGCCGGAGAGCCCGATGGGGTCGTGCATGGTGTCCCCGGAGGGCGCGTGTTCGGCGTACTGGACCTACAAGCGCTTTCGCACGCGCGCCCCCCGGGAGCACGACGCATGAGTGGACCGTCCTATCGGCCGCTCGATGTGCGCAGCGGGCGTGTCGACTTGTCGCACGGCGCCGGCGGGCGCGCCATGGCGCAGCTGATCGGTCAGGTGTTTCATCCCGCGCTCGACAACGAGTGGCTGCGCCAGGGCAACGACCAGGCGGCGTTCGATGTCGAGGGAGGACGCATGGTCATGACCACGGACGGCTACGTCATCTCGCCGCTGTTCTTTCCGGGCGGGGACATCGGCTCGCTCGCCGTGCACGGCACCATCAATGACGTCGCCATGGCGGGCGCCGCGCCGCGCTTCCTCTCGGCCAGCTTCATCCTGGAGGAGGGGTTTCCGCTGGCCGAGCTCGAGCGCATCGCGCGCAGCATGGGCGAGGCGGCCCGGGCCGCCGGCATCGCCGTGGTGACCGGGGACACCAAGGTCGTCGAGCGCGGCAAGGCCGACGGGGTGTTCATCTGTACCACGGGGATCGGGCTCGTACCGGCGGGACTGGAGCTTCGTCCCGAGCGCGTCGGCCCCGGGGACTGGATCCTGCTGTCCGGCTCGCTCGGTGATCACGGGGTTGCCGTCATGTCGCGGCGGCATGACCTGCAGTTCGAGACCGATCTGGTATCGGACTCCGCGCCGCTGCACGAGCTGGTGCGCGCCATGATCGGCGCCGGTGGCGAGGCGGTGCACGCGATGCGTGACCCGACCCGCGGCGGACTCGCCACGACGTTGAACGAGATCGCCGCTCAGGCCGGTGTCGGGATGCACCTGCGCGAGGCGGCCATTCCGGTCAAGCCGGCCGTCGCGGCCGCGTGCGAGCTGCTCGGACTCGATCCGCTGTACGTGGCCAACGAGGGGAAGCTCGTGGCGTTCGTGGCCGAGTCGGCCGCCCCGGCGGTGCTCGCGGCGATGCGCGCCCATCCGCTCGGCGCGGATGCCGCGCTCATCGGGGAAGTGATCGCCGATCCGCGCCACTTCGTGCAGATGACCACCGAGTTCGGGGGGGCGCGCATGGTCGACTGGCTCTCCGGCGAGCAGCTGCCACGGATCTGCTGAGAACTCGTATGCGCATCCTCTTGCTCGCGCACAGTTTCAACAGTCTCTCGCAGCGGCTGTTCACCGAACTGCGCGAGCGCGGCCACGCGGTGTCGGTGGAATTGGACATCAACGACTCGGTCAGCTGCGAGGCGGTCGAGCTCTACGCCCCGGACATCGTGCTCGCGCCGTTTCTGAAGCGACCGATCCCACCGGCGATCTGGCGCACGCGACCGTGCCTGATCGTGCACCCGGGGGTCGTCGGGGACCGGGGACCCTCGGCGCTCGACTGGGCGGTGCTCGAGCAGGAACACCGCTGGGGCGTCACCGTGCTGCAGGCGCAGGCGGAACTGGATGCCGGGCCGGTGTGGGCGAGTGCGGAATTTCCCATGCGCGAGGCGACGAAGTCGAGTCTGTATCAGCACGAAGTGGCCGATGCGGCGTGCGCAGCGGTGCTGCGGGCGGTCGCGGGCGTGCAGTTCGGCGCCTGCGTGCCGCGCAGCGTGCGCGCGGGAGATCCCTGGGTGCGGGGGCGGGAACGACCGGTGTGCCGCATCGTCGACCGGCGCATCGACTGGCAGCGGGAGGACACTGCGACGGTGTTGCGCAAGATCCGCAGCGCCGATGGTTCACCGGGGGTCGCCGATGAGCTCTTCGGCCGCCCGGTGCGTCTCTTCGATGCCCATCCGGCCCGGGCGCTCGGCGGAGCCCCGGGGACGATGCTCGCGCGCGGTGGCGGCGCTCTGGCGCGGGCGACCTGTGATGGCGCGGTGTGGATCGGTCACGTGCGCGAGGACTCACCTCGAGCGACGGCACACCCCCCCCGCGCGCTGAAGCTGCCCGCGCAGACGGTGTTCGCCGCCGAGAGCGCGGCGCTGCCCGTGGCCGACGGCTACACGCCCATCCGCTACTGCGAGCGCGGTGCGGTAGGCGTGCTCGAATTCGATTTCTACAACGGAGCGATGAGCACGGCGCAATGCCAGGCGCTGCGCGACGCCTATGCACAGGCGCTGCGCCGGCCCACCCGCGTGCTCGTGCTCGCCGGCGGGCGCGATTACTGGTCGAACGGCATTCACCTCGGGATGATCGAGGCGGCCGAAAGTCCCGCGGAGGAGTCCTGGCGCAACATCAATGCGATCGACGATCTGGTCCGCGACATCATTCTGACCACCGACCGGTGGGTCGTCTCGGCATTGCGCGGCAGCGCGGGAGCCGGCGGGGTGTTCGCCGCACTCGCGGCCGACGAGGTGTGGGCCGCGGCCGGCTGCGTGCTCAATCCGCATTACCGGGATCTCGGCAACCTGTACGGATCGGAATACTGGACCTACCTGCTGCCGCGGCGCATCGGCGCGGAGCGCGCCGCGCAGCTGGTGCACCGGCGGCTGCCGATGGGTGCGGCCGAGGCGCGCCGCAGCGATCTTCTCGAGCGCGTGCTGCCGGCGCTCGACGCTGCGCCGCTCGAGACGATCTTCAGCTGGGCGCAGGAGCTCGCGCAGGATCGCGCCTTCCCCGCGCGCATCGCCGCCAAGCGCCGCCGGCGCGCGGCGGACGAGGCTGTGAAGCCGCTCGAGCGCTATCGAGCCGAGGAACTCGAACGCATGTACCGCAACTTCTTCGGCTTCGATCCGAGCTATCACGTGGCCCGATACAACTTTATCCACCAAGTGCCGAAGTCGCGCACGCCGCTGCATCTGGCGCTGCATCGGGCCGAGCGCCGCGCGGCCCGCCGGGCGCAGCGACCGGCGGCGGGAGCGACCGACGAGGAGCGCGAACATGTGTGACCACTGCGGCTGTGCCGTGACGGAACCTCAAGAGCCGCTGCACACGCACGGTGCTGAGGCATCGAACGTCGAATCGATCGAAGTGCTGCAGGGGCTGCTCGCGGCGAATGATCGGTTGGCGGCGCACAATCGTGCGCACTTCGACGCCCACGGGGTGCTCGCCATCAACCTGATGTCATCCCCTGGGGCCGGCAAGACGGCGTTGCTCGAGCGTACCGTCGAGGCGCTCGGTGCGCGCTTGCGCATGGCGGTGATCGAGGGGGACCTTGCGACGGAGAACGATGCGCAGAGGATCCGTGCCAAGGGCATCCCGGCGGTGCAGATCACGACCGGCAATGCGTGCCACCTGGATGCCCGCATGGTTCACCGTGCGCTCGATTCGCTGGTGCTCGAGGGACTCGACGTGTTGTTCATCGAGAACGTCGGTAATCTCGTCTGCCCGGCGAGCTTCGATCTGGGTCAGCACCTGGACGTCACGCTGTTGTCGGTGCCGGAGGGCGATGACAAGCCGCAGAAGTACCCGGTCATGTTCCGCGCCGCGGATCTGCTGTTGATTACCAAGACGGATCTGTTGGAGAGGCTGCCGGAGTTCGAGCCGGCGCGCGCCGAAGCGAACCTGCGCGCGCTCGCGAGCGCCGCGCCGGTGGTGGCGGTCTCGGCCCGGACTCCCGCGGGCATCGGCCCCTGGTGCGCGTGGCTCGAGGCGGCGCGCGTGGCGCATCGCGCCCCAGTGCACGGCGCGAGCGCGGATGCGTGAGAGGGCGGTGCGCATGGGCATCCTCACGCCCATTGAGGCGGCGAACACGACCTGGCGGTTGCGTCTGACCGGACACGTGCAGGGGGTCGGCTTTCGTCCCTTCGTGTACCGGTTGGCGCAGGAGTTCGGTGTCGAGGGCAGCGTGCGCAACCTGCAGGGCGAGGTGGAAATTCTCGCCCGTGCACCGTGCGAGGTGCTCGAGCGGTTCGAGCAGGCGTTGCTCGAGCGCGCCCCGCCGCTGTCCGACCCGCACCTGAGTGCGAGGGAGTCGGTGGTGACGGCGCCGACGGCGGGCTTCTCGATCCTGGCGAGCGTCGCCGGCGGCTCGGCGCAGGTGTTCGTCCCACCGGACTCATTCACCTGTCCGCAGTGTCTGGGTGAGCTGACCGATCCGCACGATCGCCGCTACCGATATCCGTTCATCAACTGCACGCAGTGTGGTCCGCGCTACACACTCATCGAGGCACTTCCCTACGATCGGGCGAACACGACGATGGCCGGCTTCCCGTTGTGCCCGCAGTGCGCCGCGGAGTATGGGGAGATCGGTGACCGGCGCTTTCACGCCGAGCCACTGGCCTGCGCTCGGTGCGGTCCGGCGGTTTGGCTGGAAGAGCCCGGTGCACCGACGGTGCGCGCCGAGGAGGCGATGGCGCGCGCCGTGGCGTTGCTCAGAGCCGGTGCGGTGGTCGCGGTGAAGGGGGTCGGGGGCTACCACCTGCTGTGCGATGCTCGCAACGAGGCGGCGGTCGCCCAGCTGCGTCGGCGAAAACATCGGCCCGGCAAGCCGCTGGCCGTCATGTATCCGCAGCGCGGAGATGATGGTCTTGAGTGCGTTCGGCGGGACGTTGAGTTGACGGTGTGCGAGGCCCGCGCGCTGCGCTCGCCGGCTCGGCCGATCGTTCTCGCCCGCCGCCGCGCCGCGGCGGATCTGGCCGATCTGATCGCCCCAGGGCTCGGGGAGATCGGGGTGCTCCTGCCGTACAGTCCGCTGCATCACCTGCTGCTGGGGGATCTCGACGGCCCGATGGTGGCGACCTCGGGTAACTTGAGCGGCGAGCCGGTCATCACCGACCCGGGGATGGCGGCGCGTCAGTTACGTCCGGTGACGGACGCCATCCTGCACCATAACCGGCCTATCGCCCGTCCGGCAGACGACTCGGTGGTGCGCACCGTGCTCGGCCGCGTGCGCACGGTGCGGATCGGCCGCGGGCTCGGCCCCCTCGAACGATCGCTGCCCTGGCGCCTCGATCACCCGGTGCTCGCCACGGGGGGCCAGCAGAAGGTGACCGTGGCGCTCGCCTGGGAGCAACGCGTGGTGATCTCCCCGCATATCGGGGATCTCGACAATCCACGCGGTGTGGAGGTGTTTCTGCAGGTGATCGAGGACCTGCAGCGCCTCTACGGTGTGCGTGCCGAGGAACTTCTCTGCGATGCGCACCCGGATTATGCCGCCAGTCGGTGGGCCGTATCGGCGGGCCTGCCGGTGAGCACGGTGGCGCATCATCGCGCGCATGCGTCGGGGCTCGCTGCCGAGCACGACCCCGAGGAGCCGATGCTCGTGTTGGCCTGGGATGGCACGGGGCTCGGGGAGGACGGCACGCTCTGGGGCGCAGAGGCCTTCTGCGGCATCCCCGGCCGCTGGCGTCGCTGCGCGAGTCTGCGTCCGTTCCGCCTGCCCGGCGGTGAGCGCGCGGGGCGCGAGCCGTGGCGCAGTGCGGCGGGTATCTGCTGGGAGCTCGGTGTGCGCTTGCCCGGGCGGGTCGAGGAGCGAGTGCTGCACGAGGCGTGGCGAGCCGGTGTCAACGCGCCGCGGACCAGCGCCGCGGGCCGCCTGTTCGACGCGGCGGCCGCGCTGCTGCTCGGGGTCGAGGTGACGAGTTACGAGGGAGAGGCGCCCATGCGGCTCGAGGCCCTGGCGCGTCAGGCGTCGATCGGCTCAGGGCCCGAACGCGCACCGTCCCCGGCGTGTCTGCGGACCGATGCCGCCGGAGTGCTGCGACTGGACTGGCAGCCGTTCATCGAGCCACTGTTGTCGACGCCCAAGGATACCGCTCGCGCCGCGTACGATTTCCACCTCGCACTGGCAGAAGGAATCGCAGCGGTGGCCCGGGCGGTGCGCGCGGAGGGCTTCACGCGCGTTGGATTGACGGGTGGGGTGTTTCAAAATGCGCTGCTGGTCGAACTCGCCGAGCGGGCGCTCGCCGAAGCGGGATACCGCGTCTGCCTCAACGAGCAGGTGCCCTGCAACGACGGGGGCTTGAGCTTCGGTCAGATCATGGAGTATGCCGGCCGAATGCGCCGAGTCCGGCCTGCGCACTGAGTGCCGCGACCGCCACCGTCGAGGGGGCAACAGGTGATCGCTCAGCGGGTCACGTGATCGATGCGGATGTCGGCCAGTCCGTCGCGCCCGACGCGGTAGCGTGTCTGACCGGACAGGTCGCCGCGACGCTTCAGCGGATCCCCGGTGGGTGCGATTCGCGCGATGACCTCGACGCGCTCTCCGGCGCGAAAGACCCGACCCGCCACCATCGCGTCGGTGGGGCGCAGCACGACGGTCTGTGGAAAGTCACTGCGCAGGCGTTTGACCGCCAGGGGCGTTCCGGGGTGCCGCGGATCGCGCACGAACACGTACAGGGGCGCCGAGTGTGGCGCGGCATGGGCGAGCGCCGGGGCCAACTCCAGTCGCACCCGGATCACCGCCGTGCCTGCCTGAGATGCTGCCGGGGATGTCGTGCCCAGACGGCGGTCGAGGGCGGCGAGCTGCTGTTTGACGATGTGGCGTACGGTGGGAGGAGGGGAGCGCGCGAGCACTTGCGTGAAACGGCGGCGCGCCAGCTGCCACTCGCCGCGGTGCAGCGCGACCACCGCACCGTAGAAGAGCGCCTCGGGATCCTCCGGGGCGTGCGCGAGCGCGCGTTCGATCAGATCACCGGCGCGTCCCATCAGTGACTTCTGCCGAGTCAGCATCAGCGCCTGCGCCTCCCCGAGCAGGGCCTGAGTGTTCTGCGGGGACAGTCGCACCGCCTGCCCGTAGGCGTGCGCCGCGAGCGGATACTCTTTCAGAACCTGGTAGGAGCGTCCGAGCATGATCCAGCCGCCCAGATCATTCGGGTGTGTGCGCAGCCGATTCGCCAGGGTGTCGACCATCGATTGCGGCGAGCGGGTCGGCGCGGAACTGCGCGTCATACCCGTGCTGAGCGATGCATACAGCAGCGTCGCGCCGATCGCGACGATGGCGATGCAGGCGAATACGACCCACACGATCAGTTTCAGTGCCGGCCGCCTGCGCAGCCCGTACGTGGCGAGCAGCGCGGTCGCACTCAAGGCGAGCGCCACGGCGAGCAGGACGATCAGGGACATCGGCGCTCCTGCGGGTGTGGATCGGCGCGGCACCGGCCCGTGCGCAGCGCCGGACGGAGGCGTGAGTGTGTCATCACTCGCGGCACACTCCATACGCAAAATTGCCTATTCGCCCGACGGGCCGGATACTGCGTCGGGCCTCGCGGCGACGGGGGAGCAGGTATGGTCAGTTCAGCTCGGGTGTCGGGTCCGACCGCCCGCACGGCGGCACTGCTCGCGGTGCTGAGCGGCGGCTGGATCGCCGGCACCGTCGATATCGCCTCGGCGTGTCTGATCAACGCCCTGCCCCCGCGCGTCATTCTGCAGGCCATCGCGAGCGGCGTACTCGGCGCCGGCGCATTCCATGACGGATTCGCAGCGGCGCTCGCCGGACTGCTGCTGCAATGGGCGATGGCGCTGCTGATCGCGGGCGTCTACGTCGCTGCGCTCTGGCGCTGGCCACGTCTCGGACGGCATCCGCTCGGCGCGGGCGCGGGCTACGGGATCGTCATTTACGGGGTGATGAACTACGTCGTGGTGCCGCTCTCGGCTGCGCCATTCGGTCCGCCGACGCTCCCACTGAAGCGGCTCGAGAATCTCCTCGCCATGCTCGTCTTCGGACTGATCGTGGCGATCGCCGCGTGGCGGGCCGGCGTGGGTGAGAGCGCCCGGCGCGTCGCGCCGGGCACCTGAGGCTCAACGCTAGCGCGGTGGCCGGTGAGGTCCCGGATGTCCCTGCGGTGCACGCCGGAATTGAGGTGCCGGATGGTATTGCGGGGCAGCCCGGAATTGGGGCGCCGGGCGGTACTGCGGGGCGGGGTGGTACTGGTACTGCGGCGCCGGGTGGTACTGCGGGGCGGGATGGTACTGGTACCGCGGCGCCGGGTGGTACTGCGGGGCGGGATGGTACTGGTACCGCGGCGCCGGGTGGTACTGCGGGGCGGGATGGTACTGGTACCGCGGCGCCGGGCGGTACTGCGGGGCGGGATGGTACTGATACCGCGGTGCGGCTGGCGCGCGATAGCCCCCGGGTCCCGGGTGCGGTATCGCGCGGGGAACGCCCCAGGGATGCGGCGAGCCGTTGAAGCGGCGCGGTCCAGCTTGAGGCCCCCCGTTGCCGCGGGCGGTCGCCCATGCGGGCCGGTCGGCCGGATGGGGAGCGAATCGAGGCTGGGGACCCGGGTGCATCATGGGGCCGCCGGCGGCCCGCGCGGCGAACACGCCGCGGCCATGGAACAGATTCGGTCGCGCCGTGGCAGCGATGGGCGGCCGCCCGTGATTGAAATTCGCGCGCAGCATGCGGTCCCCGCGCGCCATGAAGACGTGCTGGCGCTGCTGTGAGGTCATCGCGAAGTGATGCTGGCGCGCCGCGAACAGGTCGCGGTGCGTCGGGTGCGCCATGATCCCATGGGGGCCACCGTTGTAGCTGACGTGATCGAAACGGTGGTGGTAGAAACCGCGCTGCGGTTCCCGGCGGTAGTAGGCGTCGGCGTCAAATCCCGGTCCGACGCGCAGCACCGCCCGGTTGTAGAAGAAGATTCCGCCCCGCCAGTAGCCGCCGTCGAAGCCGTCTCCGTCATAGCCGAAGCCGTAGTTGATCCCGCCGTAGAACCCGACCTGTGGCCCCCAGTAGCCGGTATGCCAGAGGAAGTCACCGCTCTCCCAGCCCCAATAGCCGGGGGTCCACAGCAGCCCGACCTCCGGTGGCAGCACCCAGGTGCCCGGTACCCAGTAATACCCGTACGGGCCCCATGCCCAGTACCCCGGGACCCAGATGAATCCGGGCTGCGGGCAGGGCGGCTGGACGTAGATTGGCAGCGGCGGTGGGGGAACATTCACCGACACGCCGATGAAGACGCCCGCCGAAGCAGCCACCGGCAGGACCGCCAGCAGCAGCGCCGGCAGAAGGTGACCGAGAAATCGGGTGCGCATGGGGTTCTCCGCAGGGTACTCTTTAAACAAGAGACTGAGGCGCTGCGACTGAACGGTTGCTGAATTCCTCGCGGCGCCCAATCGGCTGAGAAATTGCCGCCTCTGGCAGCCAAAACGTGCGATCTGCTGGCCCGTTGACGGGTTCTGGGCGGTGGCGGGCGAGGTGCCTTGCGCCGGCCCGCTTGGTACGATGCGCGCCCCCTGGCAGTTCAATCGAGCTCTCATGACGGTCGTTACCCGATTTGCGCCCAGCCCCACCGGGATGCTCCACGTGGGCGGCGTGCGCACCGCGCTCTACAGCTGGCTCTATGCCCGGCGGATGGGCGGGACATTCATCCTGCGGGTGGAAGACACCGATCGTGAACGCTCGACCGAGGAGGCCGTGCGGGTCATTCTCGATGGGATGGCCTGGCTCGGGCTCGCGGCCGACCAGGGCCCGTTTTACCAGACGCAGCGCTTCGACCGGTATCGCGCCGTCATCGCGCAGATGCTCACGGCCGGGCAGGCCTATCACTGCTACTGCACCAAAGAGGAGCTCGAGGCGGTGCGGGCCGAGCAGATGGCGCGTAAGGAGAAGCCGCGCTACCCGGGGACCTGCCGGCACGGGCGCGAGCCGCGTCCGGGCGTGCAGCCCGTGGTGCGGTTCCGCAACCCCTCCGAGGGGGCGGTGGTGGTCGAGGACTTGGTGCACGGCTCGGTGACGTTCCAGAACACCGAGCTCGACGATCTGATCATTGCCCGCTCGGATGGCACCCCGACCTACAATTTCTGTGTCGTCGTCGATGACATGGACATGGGCGTCACGCACGTCATCCGCGGCGATGATCATCTGAACAATACCCCGCGGCAGATGAACATGCTGCTCGCGCTCGGCGCCGCGCCGCCGACCTATGCGCACGTGCCGATGATCCTCGGTCCCGACGGTGCGAAGCTCTCCAAGCGCCACGGCGCGGTGAGCGTGCTGCAGTACGAGGAGGAGGGCTATCTGCCCGATGCGCTGCTGAATTACCTGGTGCGCCTCGGCTGGGCGCACGGTGATCAGGAAGTCTTCACGCGCGAGGAGATGATTGCGGCCTTCGACATCAAGGACGTCAATAAGGCCGCCTCGGCGTTCAATCCCGAGAAACTGCTGTGGCTGAATCAGCAGCACATGATGCGCGCCGCGCCGGCGGCACTGGTCCCGCATCTGCGCGCGCAGCTGCGCCGGATCGGCCTCGACAGCGACGATCAGCCGTTTCTCGAGGGCATCATCCTGGCGCAGCGCGAGCGCGCCAAGACGATGAAGGAGATGGCGCTGAACAGTCGGTTCTTCTTCGTCGAGCGCGTCGAGATCGATCCGAAGGCGGCGGCCAAGCACCTGGCCGGCGGTGGACGGGACCTGCTCGCAAAGGTACGCGAGGGGCTTGCCGCCTTACCGCAATGGACTGCCGAAGGCGTGCACGGGGTGCTCAACGATCTAGCGGCGGCACTCGGGGCCGGCCTGGGCAAGGTGGCGCAGCCACTGCGCGTGGCCGTCACCGGAACTGCCGTGTCTCCGCCGATCGACGTCACCCTCGCGCTGCTGGGGCGTGAGCGGACCCTGGCCCGGATCGAGGCCGCCTTGAGCAGGTCCGACGGGGATTGATCATCACCGTGACGGTGCGGGATGCTGCGCTCTGGGGTGATTTTACTTGACAGCGCCGCGGGGCTTCCGTACCTTCGCGGCCCACTCTGCGTGGGGCCATAGCTCAGCTGGGAGAGCGCTTGCATGGCATGCAAGAGGTCGACGGTTCGATCCCGTCTGGCTCCACCAATCCTTCCCGCGCTTACCTAGACCCGCTTTGGTCCCGTCCTTGGGCCTACGGGAAGTTTCATTTGCGATCGTGTGCTGATGGATCGGTCAGCGCCCGCGGTTGGTCGCGGGCGCTTCCCTTTCAGGTTGCGATTACTTCCGGCGCTTACGGCGCATCGGGTTGCGCAAACGGATAGGCCAAGCGCGCAGGCCATGGGCCCGTGCGTCGTCCACCTTCCCGTTCTTGCGAACGATGTACCGCCGGAAGATCACGCCGCCAGGACGCTTCGTAAAAGTCGTCATTGGCGTACCTCCTTGCCCCGTACGGACGGGGTCTGGCAAAGGAGAACTCGGGGAACGCCAGTTGCGACACACAGCTCACTTGGAAGCCGCCTAAACCCGAGGGGTTTATTGGCGATCTTTTTCCTAGTAGGATGATTAGTGATGCTAATACCGCTGTAGCCGCAGGCACCCATTCGGTCCCCTGACCTTATGGGTCTGGTCCTGTGGATGACGCGGGAACTCGATGGGCCGCCAGACCAACCTGGTGGCCCATTTTTATTTCCGCGCCAGATTTAGTTGTCCGTATTATGGGCGGGCACCTCCTGCTTGCGCGACTGATCAGGGTCTGTATCTTCTGGTTCTGCGGTAGACCGCTGACGTTCGCTCCAGAGTGAGAAGGTGCGAAGCGCCCATCCCTGGGAAGTGCTGACGAATCGGTCGTCGTTACTGAGGTGGGCGCTTAAATTATTAACCGGGTGTTTGCCTGGAACCGCGACGCCCGCTTCTAGCAGGGCACGATAAATCTCTACTGTCCTTACCGGCTGCCCCGCCTCTTCAAGAAGCTCGTGCGCCGCTGCCGCAATCCCTTTCTGTTGGCGCCGCGTTCTTAGGAACGGTGGAATTTCATCATCAATGGGGCGGTGGTGGCTGTTCGTCGGGGCGTCATCATTTGAGAAATGGCCACTCTGGTAGATGGTGAATTTCTGACCGGGTATTGGCTGCGCGACTAAATAAGCGCGGTTCGACAGCCGACGTCCATTGGGCTGCTCATGTTTTACGTAGCTCGCCGTGCGAACGATGGGGCCACCTTCTGCGGCTTCCGCCATTCTTGCCATGCGCGGGAAAATCAGGCCATCAAGCGCATCCAGCTCCGATGTCAGCTGGTTAATGCGCTCTTTGAGCGCCTGCCTGCGCCGGATCAGTTCGGTCAGTGGCGCGCTCATATGGGACTCCTGCTCATAAAATTGAATTTACACGCGTCCCACGTTTTTTACAAGACGAAAAGCTTGTATCTTGTATATTGACGTTGTAACTAATTCATGATAAAAGACCAAGTCACCGTCCCGGCTTAGCGTGCATTAATAGATATTCAAAAGCGGCAAGCCAGGCAACGTGATCGTGTCATGCTCATTTAATCGTGATCCCAAGTGGCAAATTCGCGCCAAGACGCATAATTAAGGGTTCAACGATGCCACATTCTAAGCCCGCACTATTGGAGCGATGCCGCACCACCAGCGCCACTCCCCTTCGTTTTGATGAGTTCACGGCTCGCGAGTAAGTATGGAAATGAGCGGCATGGATAAGCGCCTCCCGGAGCTTAGTCAGCGGGAATTCAGGACG
Source organism: Pseudomonadota bacterium (assembly GCA_021826035.1). The sequence goes on from JAKBBE010000006.1 coordinate 49,975, forward strand.
AGCCTGCTCGCAGGGCGCGTCATGGCGGCAGCCGCCGAATCCGTAAGTCGCATGGCAGACGGCTTCTCCAACTGGATGCTGGGCGGCTTCGGTGCCGTGCTGGCGCTGCTCTTGGCTAACGTGGACAGGCTCTCATCGATCATTACGGTGGCCACGCTGCGACGGGCAGGTCTGATCTACGTCGTGGCGGCCGCCCTCGGCGTCGCCGAGAAGATCATGGCTCTGTGGTGCGGTGGTGCCGCCAAAGGCGCGGCAACCGGAGCACAACTCACGAAAGACTTCGACCAGGTCGACCTCGACCTTTCCCTCTACATCAACACCACTGAGCGTGGGCTGCTCCGTATCTGGCGCTGGCTCTTCAAAAGGGCTCTCGCGGCTCTAGCGAACGGCGACATCACGTACATCGAGCGCACTGCACTCAAGACAGCGCAGTGGCAAGTCGTCGTCGTAGCGCTCGAAGCGGTCCTGGTAGTCATCGCTGCGACCGTACTCGTCTCATCCTTATAAATGTTCAGAGGCATCTTCCGCGCCGGTATTCGTTCCGCGCGGACTGAGGGGATGCAGCCATGATCAGGTACTACGTTCACTACCAGCGAGCCGTGAGCGACGCGCGGTCGTCCGTCGTCGGTGGGGACCGCTTCCAGTTCGACGGGACGGACGAGAACGGCCTCGCGCTCGTCCCCAACGCCGGAGACTACGTCTTCATCCCCGGTCGGCTGGTCGCTTTTCACTAGCAGGAGAACAGTATGGCCGAAGGGGGGCAGTTGCAGCAGCTCGCCAACTACGGGTTCCGTTCAGTAGGCGTGTGGCGCACGCCAGAATGCCGCGTACATCACCCATCGTGGCTGCACGGGAGACCCGGAATATATGCGTTCGTGGTTAGCGGCGAAGTGCGCTACGTGGGTAAGGCTGGACGGCTACACCGGCGCCTTCGTCGTTACAGCAATCGCTGCTTCGGGAAGCCGGGTGGGTCGGAACTACGACACTGTCATCGTGAGATCGTTTTGTCTGTCCGCTCCAGCGAAATCGTCCACGTTTACGCAATGCTGGATGATGGGAGAGAGTCGCTCGCGCAGCAGGAACGGAAGTTCATCGACGAATTTAAGCCGGCATGGAATCAGAAGTGACCGCCGCACAGTTGCGCTCGGCTTGCAGAGCGGTTCCGGCGTAAGTCTGATCTCCAGCGCGCCGCAAGCGAGGGTGTGGTATGCAGCCAAATTGGAGCGGTGTACGTCCGGCCGTACGCGTATGAAAGTAGCCACACGCCGAGGGCATTTCCGTTGAGTGCGCCGCGTGCTGGAATCCCTGTCTCGTTAGCACTCGCATAGCATCCCGCTGGTGTTGGAGGTAGAGTTGCGCCACGAACACGCTACCCCGAGGGACTCCGTGCGGTCGCTGATATTCATCGCTGCTCTTGCGCTCGCCGGATGCGCGACGTCTTCGCAACGATCGAGGCCAACCGATCCGGAGGCCGCCTGCGTCTATTACGCGAAGGAGCTTCTCGCCGGGGCGGTGGTCGAACTCGAAAACTCCAGAAGGCCAATCACTCGCTCTGCTATTGCGGCGGACCACAGCGTCATCCTCTTCGGACTCGACCGGAAGGGGTGCCGCCCCGCGCGCCATTACCTCGACCTCGTCACGGCGCAATCCCCTGCGAGTCCCTAGCACTCGTCTACGGAGCGGCCGGGGAAGTCTCGTCTGAACGCTTTCACGAGCGCCGACGACCAGCTGCGCAGGCCGCCGCCCGGCGCTTCGCCTTGCACTCCTCGGCGCGGATGATCCGGGACATGTTCCGTTCCACGTCTTCCACGTCCCGGCGGATCGCTTGCGCCTTGCGCCTCGCCCAACCGGCGGATCGCTTGCGCATCAGACGACGACCCGGCGCTACGTACGGGCTGTCGGCCACGCGGCGCACTCAGCGAGACCGGCAGAAACATCGGTCCTCGTGTCTACGCGATCACGACGCCCGACGTACCCAGCGCCTGCGGAGTCCCACCGCGATGCCCGCGAGGCCGGCCGCGAAGAGCGCTAGCGCGCCAGGCTCGGGGAGTTCGGACGCAGGAACGATCTCAAAGGTACCCTGGTATGCGGCAGTGAGCTGAAACTGCGCATTTTCCACATAGTGGAAGAACGATCCGCTGCCCGTCCATTGTGAGGCGAAGTCCGGGAAATCCCACACCGAATCGGACGTAGGGAGTGGCGGCCCCTGAAAATCAAGAGTAATCCCCTCATATACGTAAGGCGGGGAGCCGCCATTCGGATAAAAGTCGAGGCCTGTCACCGATCCGCTCACGCTACCTGTCACCGAGAACGAGCCGTCTGGACAACTGAGGTTGCCCTCGTAATTGTCCATACTGACAGCGCTTGACGTGATGCTGACTTCAAGCGGGCTCGAGCAGAAAAAGCCTCCACCAGAACAATAGATCGTCGAAAGGTTCGGATTGGTCGGGTCAAGAAGCCCGCACGATGAAGCAATGTCCGATATGGGGGCAGTGAATCCCAACGATCCAGACATCAGCGGCGCATTTTGAGACCCGAGCGCGTTGACGTACGTGCCCTGCGAGGTCAACGTCTCGAGACTGGTGATGTATCCGTGGAATTGCCCGTAGGGAACGGCGTAGGCGGGCGCGGCACAGAATAGTATGACGACGAGAACGATGCGTCGCATGGATAAGCTCCCTCTGTCGATGGCGTGCGCGTCGACAGAATATGCAATATCCGTGCAAGGCTGGTGATTTCAAGCGCTTACGTAATCTCGTGGCGTAACAGGGACCTCAGTTGTAAGCAATCTCGACACCTCATCGCGCAGAGGTGCCGGCCGCGCGCATGCAACGCCGCCGGCTCTCGCTCTCGCCCGAGGATGAGCGGCCCGCCGCGGCGCTGGGAAAGCTCCGCTCGCGCGGATTCAACGCCCGCAGGCTGACGGGGTTTTCTCGAACGCGGCACTGCCCGTCTGATCCGCGCCCGCCGCGAACGCGCGGCGGAATGGTCGACCCACCGTCGAGACATTCAAACCTTCGCACCCGGGTCCTCCATCAGGCGGCGCGCGGCCGCGTGGAGGTCGTGCGCACCGCCCACCACGTCGGGCTCGGCGGGCGGCGCGATCGCGAGCTCGCCGAGGCGCGCGTCGATCTCGGCGCCGACGCCGGACGAGAACCCGCAGAGCGGGTGGGCCGGGCCCCAGTGCCGCACGAGGTGCCGGAGCTGCGCCACCGGGCGCACGGCCGCCTCGTAGGCGTCTCGGAGGCACGCGAGTTCGGTGAACCGCGGCTCGATGCCCGCGGCGAGTACCGCGACGGCGGCGGCGCGCAGCCGCTCGTCGGCCGCGGCGGCCTCGGAGCGCGCCCGCTCCGCCTCCTCGGTGAGCCCGGGCAGCGCTGCGCGGGCGCCCTCGGCGAGCGTGCGCGCGTCGTCCGCGGCCCTCGCCGCGCTCGCGGCGCGGTCCAGCAGGTCCGGACTCGGGCGCGACCCCTCGGGGCAGCCGGCGGCGGTCCAGTCCCGCGCGGCGATCCGCGCGGCGTTCTCCGCCGCGTCCGCCTCGCGGTCGGCGCGCTCCCCGCCTTGGCGAGCTCCTCGCGCCAGCCGCGCACCTGATCGCTCTCCAGGTCGTGGAGCGGCGCGCTCTCGTACGCCCGCGCGCCGTAGTGGCGCAGGAAGTCGTCGATGCCGGTCTTCCTGAGGTTGGGGACCGAGTAGATCTCCCTGAACCTCACGGTGGCGCCGAGCGCGGCCAGCCGGTCCGCGATGTCGATCAGCGCGCGCCTGACCTGCGGCTTGCCGTTCTGGTCGGTGTCGTAGCACAGCTCGGCGGTGAACCCGTCCCACTTGAGCGCGGCGATGTCGGGATGCAGCTCGCCGCCCTTGAGGAAGCAGTTGACGCCGGGGACGCTGAGCGCCTCGACGCCGAGGAGCGCGGCAGCCTCGTCGGCCTTGATCTCGCCCTCGGTGATGATGCGCCGCTTGCCGCTCTTCGCCCTGCGGGCGGCGCCCGGGCGCCGGACGTGGATGATCACGCCCGTGCCCGCGCGCTGCGTGTACTTGCGCAGCTTGCCCGACTCGTCGTGAGTGGGGTCGAGAAGTCTGAACCGGCGGTGCGGGTGAGTGCTCCCGTCAGCCCTGAGGCACGCGATCGCGATCGACTCGCCCGCGTCCTGCCGCACAGCTCGGAACGTCTCCTCCGCGGTGAGCGGCTCGTAACCGCGCTCGCACGCCTCGGCGACCGTGATCCCGCGGCGCTCGAGCTCTTCCCTGTGGCGCTCGTACTTCGGGTCGCGCCACTTCTGCGCTGGCGAGAGCAGCCCGGTCACCGTGACCGACTCCCGCGCGCCGGGAACGCGATGACGTTGGGCGGCCGCGCGCGGGGCGGCTCGGAAGCCGCGGCCAGGGCAGCGGCGGTGAAGATGACCGCGGTCGCGTCGGGCGAGTGCCAGCTTCGCGCCAGCACCTCGACCGCCACGCCCCACAGCGCCGCGAACTCTGTCACCCGCTCCAGCGGGGCGTAGGTGTCGGTGAGCACCGCCACGGGCGCCCACGGCGCGGCGCGCAGCCGGTAGAACTCCAGGTGATCGAGGACGCCTCCCGCGGTGTCGTTGAGGATCCGGCGGCGCGCGCGCCTCGCCTCGGGTGGCGCGAGCCGCTCGATGCCGAAGGCGTCGCGGGCGACGATCCAGCCGCGTGAATCGGCCAGGCGCTCGCGCGCGGCCAGGATCAGGGCTCGCCGCGACTCCGCCGCCGTCACCCGTGTACGCGCGGCGCGCGTCTCGATAAGGTCAGTACGCTTCACGTCTTCCTCCTGCGCCCCGGTCGGTTGCCCGCCGCCCGGGGCGTCTTGTTTAGTCAGGCCGCGCCGATGCCGGGCCTCCCGGCTGCGCGGCGCTCGATCAGCGCGCGCGTCAGCGCACGCAGCTCGTCATCGCTCGACCCTGCGACGATCGCCTTCGCGACCTCGTCGACCTCGTATTCGGGCCAAGCGATCCACTTCCCCCGCTTGACGGGCGGCGGCATCACTCCCCGCTTCGTGTCCAGGAATAGTTGGCTCCGGCTGCGGGCGAGGCGCTCGGCCACGTCATCGGCGCGAAGCAGCGTCAGGTCGACCATAGATTCACCTGCGAATTCGTGCGCGCATCTGACTCTACGGTCCCCCTCGCGGCGAGTTGGCGCTGTTTGGAAATGTCCGCTAACCCCGCGCGGCGGCGGCCGGTGCGCTTGCGCGCGCGGCGCCCCTTGAGCGCGCGCTCGACGGTCTTCGCGCTGACGTTCAACCGCGCAGCGATCTCGGAGTCCGCGAAACCTTTGCGGTGAAGCTCGATCGCCCGGGCGGCGCGATCCGACTTCGCGCACGCCTTGGCGGCCAGCGCGGCGGGCCTGCCGGCCGCGCCGCGGCGGGGGTTCGGCAGGTGGCGCAGCAGCGACGGCGCGCGCGGCGCCGCCCGCTGGAGGCGGTCGAGCACCCGCGCCCAGCGCGCGGGGCTCTCGCGCGCAAGGCGCCCGGTGTGGAGCAGCCGGTCGAGGAACGCTTCGGTGCGCGCGTGAGCCGCCCGCGTGGCGCCCGCGCCATCGACGCGACCGCGGCGGCGAGGCCTGCCCGCGATGAGGGTGCGAACCCTGCGCCTGAGGCGCGCGGCGCCGGGGCCGCGCGGTTCCCCGCGGTGGCCAGCCAGCCGCCAGGCGATCAAGAGCAGAGCGCGCGGCGTCAGCGCCAAGCGCGGCTCCCTCTCGGGCCGCGGCGCGTTCATGCTGCCTCGTCGTGGTTGCCGGAGGGGCCCGCCTCCGCGCGCTCGATGGTCTCGGGCTTCCACCCCATCGGGCGACCACCGACGTACACGTCGCGCGGCGGGAGCTTGCCCTGCTGCTCCCAGAGCCAGCGGGTGGTCTTGGAGATGTTGTAGCGTTCCTCGATGGCCTTCGGCCAGAGGATGTGCGTGCCCGCGGTGCGGCACTCCACGGTGCGGCCGGCGGGGCGGCCGCGGGGGACCCGGGCCGCGAGTGGCCTGCGGTGACTGGACTTTGAAGCTGACATGTCAGCGGCTCCTCGAACGTGGAGCCGAGCGCCTATCGGGGTGAGAGTGCGCGCGGCTCCGCTGCGGAACCGCGGATCAGCGTCGTGGGGCTATCCGAACGTCCCCCGCGACGGGGCAGGGCGGAGGGGGGAACACGCCCGAACGGTCGGGCGGTCCTCCTTCGCTCTCGCACGGCCTTGCCCGGGCGAGCGCCTTCCTGCCATTGCCGGACCGATGTCACGGCAACCGTGGAGTCCGGGTCACCACGTTCGGCGCATTCGCGCCGCTCCTATCGCGTTTGGTGACCGGGAGCGTGCCGCGCATGTCGGCGCGCTCGGTGCCGAATATACCTAGAACCACATAAATCGTAAACGGGGTGAACGGGTTGGGAACCTGGGGTTCTGCAACCGGCGGTGACTTCCCGCGGGCGCGCTATTACGATCGCCTTGGGCCGTCGTGGGAGTGTCGAGAATGGATCCGACTCAGCTGCAAGACCTGGCGCGCGCGATCGCGTACCACACCGTCCTTGATACGTGGCCGTACTGGGCAATCCTCGTCACGCTCGTCGTGTTGGGAGTGGTGGGCGGCAACTTCCTCGCGAGCTACGCGGCGAAGCGCGGAGAGGTGAAGGCCGCGAAGGCCGACAGAGAGGAGATCCTAGAGGGGCTGCGGAAGGCGACGAAGGCGGCCGAGGAGGTCCGAAGCGCGGTCGCGTTGGACGAGTGGACCGAGAGGGAGCGTCGCGCGCTGAAGCGCGCTAAGCTGGAGGAGCTGGTGATCCTTGCATTCAAGACGCGCGACTGGCTTTGCATCGAGCGGGACAGGAATATCTGGGATAAAGAAAAGCCCGAAGAGGCGTCGCCGCAAGCAACCATGATGACGATCGGGAGCCTTTACTTCCCGGAACTCACGGCGCAGTTGGTTGCTTACAATAAAGCGTGTCATTCATATTATCAAAAGATCCTTGACGTTTGCGCGGATATCGCGGCCGCAAGATCAAAGAATGTCCACGATGAACACGCCGCTTACCAAGCGGTGAGCGACATTCGGGGGAAGGCCCAATCTGAACAATTGGACCTGCTGCGACGTCTAACTCAATCGCTCAGTGGGTTGGCGACGGCAGCGGCGGAGCTGATGAAGACGATCATCGCTCCTCCGAAGTGACGAGGTCCTCGACGTGCGCGGCCCACCGTTCGAGGGCGGTGCGCTTCTCGGCCTCGTACTCGTGTAGGTCGTAGGTCCTCACGACGCCGCGCTGCGCGTGGTTGAGCACCCGCTCGGCGATGTGCGGCTCGACCTTCAGGCGCGCGAGTCCGGTCCTCACCGTGCGGCGGAGGTCGTGGAGGGTGAACGGCTTGATCCCGCGCTTGCGCAGCCGGTCGAGGTTCCGCGCGAGGCTGCGCGTCAGGATCATCGGGTCGGCCTGGTGGTCGGAGCCGCGCGTCTTCGAGGGGAACACGTACGCGGACCCGCGCGCGTTCACTCTCAGTCGTTTCAGCTCCGCGACGGCGGCGGGTACGAGCGGGATGAGGTATCGCACGCCCGTCTTCGTGAGCCCCTCGGGCACGGTCCACAGCGGCTCATCGCCGTCGAGCCTGAAGTGGCTCCACCGCGCGAGCGCGATCTCGCTGCGGCGGCAGGCGGTGTAGATGATCAGGCGGATGACCGCCGCGGTGCGCCGCGACGTGCAGGAGGAGGCCGGGGCATTCCGGGTCGGCGTAGTCGCGGGCGCGGGATTCGCCGCGCAAACCGTCGATCCTGGAAGCGGTCAGCCGCCTTGATCTCGTTGGGCCCATGTTGGTCCCATCCGGTCCGAATAGGGTGGGACCATCTTAAACCAACTGGAACGCAGAAAACACAAGTACAGCAATGGGTTACGATTATATTCCGCCTAAGCCGTTGATCCGATTCGGGGGACGAAACTGCATGGCATGCAAGAGGTCGACGGTTCGATCCCGTCTGGCTCCACCATCCCTTACCAACCCCAGCCCGCTTCCGGATGAATCACCGGGCGAACGACCTGCGGCAATCGCCGGGTGAGGTGGGAACGCCTGAGCTTGCACGCCCTGCTTGGCAAGGGCGGCGCCCTCGGCCTGCCGTATGCATCCAGTGGCACCCCGGAGAAGATCGTTCTAAGCGGTCGACCACCGTCGAGCGCGTCAGCGCTGGACGGCCCCGAATGTGCCTGGCGGGGGACGGGCCGAGTACGTGACGATGATCAGGGACGAGGCATGTAATGCCGTCGCCGAGGGCTATGTGCGGCCGCTCCTCATCATTCGAGGAACGGGTTGACGACTCTGAGCCGTTGCTCGATCACCTGACCGTGCTGCAAGTCTTCCGTGTAGAGGATTTTGCAGCCGGCCCGCAACGCCGACGCGACGATGACCGAGTCATAGAACGAGAACTTGTAGCGCTGCATCACAAGGCCGGCGCGATCGTGGTCATCGACGGTGAGAGGCGCGGTGTGGCAGATGCTGCGCATCGTATCGAGAATCTCACGAACATCATCAAGCGCCATGGCGAGCTTGCGGATCGCGACAGCCGCAAACTCGTTCAAAACCTGGACACTGAGGACGCCGGATGCGGCGAGCAGCGACTCAACTCGGTCTGCTTTTTCAGCTTCCGAAGAGAGCATGTAAAGCAGGACGCTGGTGTCGAAGAACGACTCAGCGTCGCTCATTGGCTTGCAGCCGGTCGAACTTGAAGTCTTTGGGCAATCGGCCGCGGTACTTGCGCAATCGGGACAGAAGCTCCTGTGCGCCCGGAGTCTTTTCGATTTCGAATACCCGCTTACTCGCGGCATGGACCTCGATATCGTCGCCTTCCTTTAGCTGCAGTGCCTCCACCACGGCGGCGGGGAGCCGGATGGCCAAGCTATTACCCCATTTGGATACTTGCACAGATGGATCCTTTAGATATACATTTTAAAAAAAGTATATCTATGGGTCGATTTACCGTCAATTCGCGCATGCATCGTGGGGCCGCCTGTGCGAGTGGCGATAGCTCGGGATCATTTTTTTTGTTCCTGAGAGGCGCGGGCCGTTCGGCCACTGCGGCGGAACCGTCAGGATCCGCAGCGGTTTTGTACGGTCTTTGTACAGTTTTCCCTGAAATACTCGTAAGGACGCCGGGAACCCCGTTCTTCCGCCTTCGGCTACCAGTTGCACCCGCTATAGGGTGTCCGCGAAACCCTGGGAACTCCACCTCCAGTTAGCCTCCGGCCTCGCCAAAATGGTGTGCACGTTAGCCGGGATGTCGCGCCATGAAGTCGAGGATCAGGCCCGCGATCTGGTCAGCCTTCTCGTCGAGCGCAAAGTGGCCCGCGTCGAGCAGGTGGATCTCAGCATCGGGCAAATCGCGCTGGAATGCCTGCGCGCCGAGCGCCGTAAAGGAAGGATCATTGGCGCCCCAGGCAACCAGCGTGGGCGGTTTGTGATCGCGCAGCCAAGCCTGCCACGTCGGGTACGAGGCGACATTGGTCCGATAGTCGTAGAGCAATTCTGCCTGAATCTCGCGCTGTGCCGGCTTTGAGAGATGAGCGTATTCATCAGTCCAAGTGTCGGGATTATAACGTTCGGGATGCGACGTGCCCGCGGTATGACGCTGTTCGGTGGCGTCTAAAGACAGAAAAGCGTTGACGATCTCGGGATGCGCCCTTGGGTTGGCCCAGTATTCGGCAATTCTTTCCCATTTGGAACCCAAACTATCCCGGTAGATATTACCGTTCTGAATGATGAGGCCATGGAGCCGCTCCGGATGTCTCATCATGATACGAAAGCCGACCGGAGCACCATAATCATGAAGATACAGCGTATACCGCTCGAGCTTCAGCACCCCAAGAAGGTCATCGATCGTCTTCGCCAAATGGTCGAACGTGTAGGAATAATTAGACGGCGGCGGGGCATCGCTATGCCCAAAGCCCGGAAAATCCGGTGCGATCAAACGATAGTGTGTGGCGAGTAACGGAATCAGCGTATCGAACTCGCGTGACGAAGATGGGAATCCGTGCAATAGCACGATCGTTGGCGCGTCTTTGGGGCCGGCCTCACGGTAGAAGATTCCGACGTCATCCACCCGCACTCGGTGGTACGTAGTGGTCTGTGAGGTCGATTCCATCAGGCACTTCGCGACAGGTCCGTCTGCTCGCTGCCATGCTTCCGCGCGAGGCGTCTGGCATCCTGCTTTGCGCGCTCCAGATCTCCGGCCGGATCGGACGTCAGCAACGTTGGCTGAAAACGCAACTCGTCGATTGCAGATATGCCCGCTTGGTTCAGCCAAGAGCGCAAATAGGTCGAATGATGATCCACGCCAAATGCCGGCGACGGGCGATTCGGTGCAAATCCCCCTGAAGTCAGAACCAGCGTTACGCGTTTGTTTTTCAGAAGCCCGAAATAGCCGGTCTCGGGATTCAGGCCGAAGAGCAGGCCTGGCTGGTGGATGACGTCGATGTAATGTTTCAGGCGATAGGGAATACCCCCGTTCCACATCGGGACGGACAACAGGTAGTGATCGGCTGAAATGAACCGGTTGGCCACCTCGACGATCTGATCCCAGGCGCTCTTTCGAGTCGCATCATGAGTTTTCCCGAGCATCACATTGAGCTTGGCCGAAACCCTGTCGCCGTCGAAAGGCGGGAGGTCAACTTCCCACAGATTAAGCGTATCGATCTCCATGTCGGGAAATTCGGCACGCAGAGCGTCTAGATAACTCTGCGCAATCTGAAACGACTGGGATTCTTCACGTCGCGGGGACGCCTGGATAAACAATAACTTGGTCATGACTCGTCTTCCTCACGAGATGTAATGATGATGGGTCACAGTTCGAGGTCGCTCGGGCTCGAATGATCATCGGGACGACGCCCGAGTCTCCAGGGGAAATTTCGTTCGGACTCGGCGGTCGGGTGCTCATTGATGCCATCAGGTCGTTGCTCCATCAGCCTATCGGCCTCGGATCGCCAGTTCTCCTCGCCATAGGTGCGGAGCCGCTGTCCGCTGTCGTCGCAACATTCGTAGGTCAAACGCACAGCGATGAAATTGCCAGCACGGGCCCACAGTTCCCTGATCAGGTGGTCGTCGAGGTCACGCAACGATGTACGGGTCCGAAACGGCTCAATCTGGACGCGACCCTGTGGAAAGCTCGATTGCGCCAGCGGATATCGGGTTAACCACCGAGCACCGCGCACGCGGGAACACGAGTACTCCGTGCATCTTCGCCGGAACGGAATTTGTGGATGGCGCTCCCTTGGCTGAGCCGAGGAGGCGGTCCGGTCATGACTGCCGTGCCTCGGCGATGGCCAGCGTGTCGATGTACTGCCGAAAACGCGAGATCTTGCCATCCGTCACCGTCCAGACATGCGCGTAACCGGCGTCGACCTGCTTGCCGGTCGAGCCATGCACCCCGGTGAATCGACCGAGTGACACTACAGTATCCCCGTCCATGACGAACTCGGTGGGCTCGAGCGCGAAGCTCGACCATTCCGCCATCAATGGCTTGAACAAGCCCTCAGCGACGCGCTCCGGGCCACGGCCGACCACCTTGTAATGCCACATGGTGGTCCATTCGATGTCCTGCGCCATCAGGCTCAGCGCACCGGGAGCATCGGCTGCCTTCAGCTTGTCGTAAAAGCTGCGAATGATTTCAGTTGGCTTCGTCAATTTCCGTCTCCAGGGAACACGCACCAGATGTGCGCGGCGACCGTTGTCGAGTCATGATTTGGGTGTGCTCGCCGAGTCGCGGCGACGAGCCGGTGGCGGATGATCAGCCGACATGCTTGCCGAGGAACTCACGCATCGCCGCCCCGATCTCGCGGGCATGGGTTTCCAACGCGAAGTGGCCACTCTCTACAAAGCGAACATCGGCGGAGGGCACGTCGCGCCTGAAGGCTTCGGCTCCCGGTGGAATAAAGAACGGATCGTTCTTCCCCCAGACTGCGAGGACGGGAGGACGATATTTGCGCAGATACGCGTGGATCGTGCCATACATCGTCACGTTCGATTGATAGTCGAGCAGCAGATCGAGTTGGATCTCGTCATTCCCGGGCCGCGCCAGATAAAAGTCATCGAGATTACGGCCATCGGGCGATACTAGGCTTGGGTCGACGACTCCGTGGGTGTACTGCCACAAGGTGGTCTGTGGCGCCAGGAAACCACGGAGCGCGTCACGGTGGGCTTGGGTCGGCTCCTTCCAGTACGCCTGAACGGGTGCGAATGCGTCGGATACGCCCTCGAGATATGTGTTGCCGTTCTGTGTAATGATCGCAGTAATGCGCTTCGGAGTTTCTACCGCCAAGCGGAATCCAACCGGCGCACCATAGTCGAATACGTAAATCGCGAACGTTTTCAGGCCGAGCACTTCGGTGAAACGGCCGATCACTTTGGCGATGTTCTCAAAGGTGTAGGAGAACTGATCCCGTGCCGGCTGCTCTGTCATGCCAAAGCCAGGAAGGTCCGGGGCGACGACGTGATAGCGGTCCGCCAGTTCTGGAATCAGATCGCGGAACATGTGGCTTGCACTGGGGAAGCCGTGCAACAGCAGCACCGTCGGGCGACTGGTGTCTCCGGCGTCACGGTAAAATACTTTGAGACCATCGACATCGACGGTGTTGAACTGAACGGGCATGGTGAGTCTCATTTAGATTCAGAGGGCGAAAATGGAATCGCAAGCGCGCAAAGACGTACGATGTGTCGTGTCGCGCGCGTTTGTCGAAGTGGAGTAGGAGAGCTTGCGGAAGCTCAAGCGAGGAACTGACGAGCTCGGTCTTCGGCGATTCAATGATGGAATTTCGGAAAATATTGCGTCCGACGTGAGCACAGCGCTCGGCGATCTCGGCATCCGAATGACGGACTCAGCAGTGTGAATCACCGCGACTCGGACTGTGGAATCGGCGTTCATGACACTGGATGCGCCACTTCGGATCAGGGGGATCCGGGCGTCATTGCGCTTCAAACGGTGACGAGGAGCAGGAGTCCGTGCCGTAACCCAATCATCACAACGGCTTACCTCAGCGACAGCGCGTGCGAACCTCTGACCGGGTACCTGCGTCGGAACCGATTTCGTGAGGGTGCCGAGGAAGACCAGCGGGCCTGGAATGTACTCGAAGGCTGAGGGGCTCCTCGCAAGGCAGCGAAAGAGGCTGGGGACCGCGCCGATTCGTTTGGCGTCGAGGTTCGGGAGCGGCTGTGCCGAGGCCGACATTTGCTCGGAATCAGAAATTGGGGTGCGAGGCACCGATGACCGCTCCTGGTGTGACGGACCGCCATCGTCCGTACCTACAGAGATACACCCTTCCGAAGGACGGCGGCAGATGGTAAGTTTGCAATGCTTACTTCCGTAATCTGGAACGATCGATGGATCGCTTCGAAGCCATGCGGACCTTGGTCGCCGCGGTCGACGGGGGCAGCCTATCGGCCGCCTCGCGAGCGCTCGGTGTGCCGCTGCCCACGGTCAGCCGGCGCGTGTCGGACCTGGAGACATACCTCGGATCGCAATTGGTGATCCGCACCAGCCGCAAGCTGCTGTTGACCGAAGCGGGCGCGGCATATGTCGTCGCGGCGCGGCGCGTTCTTGAAGAACTGAGCGAAGCCGAACGGACCGCATCAGGAGAGTATCGGGAGCCGCGCGGTGAGCTTCTGGTGACAGCACCGCTTATGTTCGGCAGGCTGCACGTAGCGCCGATCGTTCATGAATTCCTGATCGCCTATCCAGAAGTCAATCTGCGACTCATCCTTACTGACGCGATCATTGATTTGGTCGATCTGCGCGTCGACGTTGCGGTGCGAATCGGCAACCTACCAGACAGCATGCTGATCGCTAGACGAGTCGGCGAAGTTCGATGGGTCGTCTGTGCGAGCCCAGATTATCTCAGCAGACGGGGTACACCTGTGTCACCCCATGAGCTTGCAGAGCATGACTGCATCGCTTTCGAGGGCTTGGAACCTGATCGAGTGTGGCCTTTTGCCGGTTCGAATGGATCAGAGCAATACACCGTTTGTCCACGCTATTCGGTCAACACGGCCGACGCGGTAATCGCCGCCGCCAGTGCCGGCGTGGGAATTGCATGCATCAGGTCCTACCAAGCCGCAACCAGTGTGCATGAGCGAACCTTAGTGCGGATCTTGACCGAATGGGCCCCGCCACCGAGCCCAGTTCAGATTACCTATGCCATGCGTCAGCAGCAGCCCCTGAAGCTTCGCGCATTCCTAGATTTCGTTGCTCCTAAGCTCCAGGAGAGGTTGCGCGTGATCGCAGAATATTGCGGTCAGGCCGACGACGGTAAATAGGGGCGATGCCGGCCTGAACAGGTGTGCATCAAGGCTATGGAGCGCACCAGGTCTCCGGCGCATCGAATGGATGCTCGTCTTCATTGCTTTCGGCCCGCCCGATAGCAGGTCGCTTTCCAAGTGCACGCGCAGGTGTCATCCATCATGGCCAGTCCGGTGAGATTCGCGATCGGGTGCTGTTGAGTGCGCACATGACTCCTGGCGCGCCTGGGTATCAGCGGTCCTGTGGCGACGGAATGGCTCAACGTATCAGTGCCGTGTAAGCGTCCGCGCAACACACCTGCCTTCTGAGGCGGGGAGATAAGAGCATACGTGTCCACCTAAATAGGAGTGGACACGTGAACACTACGGTCTTAGAGCGGCGCCGCCGGCGCCGACACAGCGCT
>JAKBBE010000233.1 GCA_021826035.1 Pseudomonadota bacterium
CGCGTCGCGCAGCACAACCGCACGACTCAAAGTGGCCGCTACGTGCCGCCGCAGCGCGATCCGACCGTCGGGTGCGTGGTGCTCGTGCGCGATTCGCGCGCGCTGCCGGACGTCCAGCGCCTCTATCCCAATGCGCGCGTTTTCCTCTGGCTGCACGACCGGATGCGGCCGGGCTCGCGCCGCGCCCGCTGGCTGGCCTCGAGCGCCGAGCTGTTGCGGGCGCTTGATGTGCAGATCATCTGCGTGTCGGACACGCAGCGCGCGTCGGTCGAAGCGACGCTGCGCTGGATGCAGGTGGCCGACTCGATCCGGGCTCGCACGATCTACAACCCCATCGATGCGGCGCTGCGCCCGGACGGCTCGCCCATCGATGCGCGCAAACTCGTGTTTTTCTCCTCGCCCAATAAGGGCCTGAAATACACGCTGGATGCATTCCGTTTCCTGCGCCGCAAGATGCCCGATCTGGAACTCGTGGTCGGCAATCCCGGCTACAAGCAGGGCCGCTGGGCGCTCGAGGGGGTGCGGTATCTGGGTCCGCAGCCGCAGGAGCGCATTCACGCCGAAGTGCGCACCGCGCTGTGCACGTTCTTTCCCAATTTCGTGATCCCCGAAACCTTTGGCCTGGTGTTCGCCGAATCCAACGCGCTCGGCACCCCGGTGATCACCCACGATTGCGGCGCGGCGCGCGAGATCCTCGCCGATGAGCGCCAGATTCTGCCGGTGCTCGGCGCGCAACGCGCCTACGAGCAGCTGTGTGCGCCGCTGCCGCCGCACTGGCGCACCGGGCCGGCGCGGGTGGCCGCAGGACTCGGGCTGTTCGAGGCGTACCTGGAGCGCATCGGCGCCTGGCGCGCCGGGGAGCGCCCGGTCACGGTCGCGGACCGCCGCTTTCAGCTGACCGCCGTGGCCGAGCACTGGCGGGCGGCACTCCTGCCGTGAGCGTGCCGGCGGCGCGGCACGCCCTGCGTGCAATTGGTTACAGTTCCGGGCGCCGGGGCGGGCAGAATGACCCGTCTGGTTCCGGCCGCATCGTACCGATGAGCGCGCATCCCATTCAGCCCTTCGTCATCCGCCACGGCCGGGTCGGTGACATGATCATGCAGACCGCACTGCTGGCGATGCTGCACCGGCGTTACGGGATGCCCTGTCAGGTAGTGGGCGCCGGACCCTGGAACTCGAGCGTGTTTCTCGGTCATCCCGACGTGGCGCACGGCTGGAGCCTGCCGCGCCACGCGCCCTTTCCCCTCACTCCCCAATGGCCGCATCTGGTGCGCGCGCTGCGCGCGAGCGCGCCGGGGCCGATCTACATCGCGGAATATCAGTACCGGCAGCTGCCGCGCGTGAAGCGGCTGCTCGCCACGAGCGGCATCGATCCGGACCGCTGCCTGTTCATTGACGAGGAGCCGGGTGAACGCGGCCATTGGATCGATGCGCTGCTGCGGCTCGGGGCGCGCACGCCGGCGGCACTCGAGGCGGCCGGCTA
This sequence comes from Pseudomonadota bacterium, assembly GCA_021826035.1. The sequence continues at coordinate 1,484 of JAKBBE010000233.1, forward strand.
TCCGCTTCCGGCCGATTATCGCCGCTGTGCCCCGCGACTCGCGGTACTGGATTTCGAGCGTCGCGAGCGCGACGCATGGCTGCGCGCGCGCGGCTGGTTCGGCCGGCCGCTGGTGCTGCTGCAGCCCGGTAATCACCGCAGCATGAGTGCGCGCCGGCGCCGCCGCTGGCAGGACCGCGACGACAAGGCCTGGCCGATCGGGCACTGGCGCGAGTTGATCGGGTGTATCCGGGCTCGCCTGCCCGAGGCGCTGCTCGTGCTGCGCGGGGCACGCGAGGAGATTCCGATGCTCGAGGCAATGCGCTCGGCCATCGGACTGGCGGACCTGCAGGTGGCGGGCCTGGAGCTGCGGCCGCTGTTCGCGCTGATCGAGACGGCGCACAGCATGATTTCGGTCGACACCGGCCCGGCGCATGCGGCCGCGGCGCTCGGGCTGCCGGTGGTCGTGCTGTACGGCATCTGCGGGCAGGGGGTATGGCTGCCGCGCAGCCCGACCGGGTCTGCGGTGATCGGCCTTGGCGGTCCGCCCCAGTATGAGCGGGCCGCGGAGATTCCGGTGCAGGCAGTCTTTGAGGCTTGGTGTACGCTGCCCGGGGGGCGCGGGACGGCGCGCCGGGTCGCAACCGCGGCCATGGCGGAGTCCTGACGATCGTGCCGGGCGCGCGGGGCGCGTCCGACCGATCCGCGCAGCGCGATCCGGGGCCGTCACGGCCGAGAGGGCGGTGAGGATGAAATTTCTGTTTGCGGATTCAACCACGCGCGGCTACGGCACCGAGCAGCACGGCGCGGCGCTCGCGATTGCGTTGGCGCGCCGCGGCCACACGGTGCGCTGCGTGGTGCGCGGCGGCAGTTCGGTCGAGGCCATCCTGCGCCAGTCGGGAGTGTCCTTTCTCGCGGTGGCCCCCGGAGTGGCGAGCGGTGTGCGATTGGTGCTGAGCACGATTGCCCAGGCGCGGCGCGAGCGGCCCGACTGGCTGGTCACGGGCGATGGGCGCTTCCATTGGGTGTTCATGGGTTTGCGCCGCCTCGCCGGGGCCCGAGTGGCGTTCTTTCGCCATTGGCCGGTGGTACCCAAGAGCGGTCGGACGCGGCGCATGCTGGCGCACCGCGCCGACCGCTTCATCCTGGTCTCGCGCTTCCACCGCGAGGAGTACCACCGCCAGGGCATGAACGTGGCGCGCGCCGTGGTGCTGTACAACCCGATCGACACCGAACTGTTCCGTCCCTGCGCCGAGTGGCGCGCCCAGATCCGTGCGCGTCACGGCATCGGCGCCTCGGACGTGCTCATTGGCTACGCCGGCCGCATGGTGCGCGAGAAGGGAATCTTCGCGATGTTCGAGGCGCTCGAGCCGCTGCTCGCGCAGTTCGAGCACGCTCGGGTGCTGTGGGTCGGTGATGGACGGGACGTCGATGAGCTGCGCGCGCGCGTGGCCGGCTCGGCGCACTCCTCACGCCACTGCTTTCTCGACTGGCAGCTCGACATGGCGCAGCTCTACCCGGCGTGCGACCTGATTGTCGTGCCCTCGGTGGGCGCGGAGACCTTCGGCCGGGTGTCGGTCGAGGCGCAGTCGGCCGGGGTGCCGGTCGTCGTGACCGATGCCGGCGGGTTGCGCGAGACGCTGGTTCCGGGCGAGACCGGACTCATCACGGCGGCCGGGGACAGCGCCGCGCTCTCGGCGGCGGTCCGCGAGCTGCTCGCCGACGAGGCGCGCCGCGAGCGCATGGGCGCCGCCGGGCGCGAGTGGGTGTGCGCTCATTTCTCCTTCGCGCAGATCGCTCGCGATTTCGAGGCACTGCTCGGCCAGGATGGCCCGGGCGAGCAGCGCCTCGCGGCGCGCGAGTGACCCGCGCGCGCCCGTCGCTCAGAAGCG
>JAKBBE010000234.1 GCA_021826035.1 Pseudomonadota bacterium
GACCTTGGCGAAGAATTCCCCGCTCATCGGACCGTTCTTGCCGAGGACGCGGCCGGCGCCGATGACCCCGGCGCAGTTGACCAGCAGGTTCAGTCCCTCGAGGCGCTGCTGCGCCTCGCCCATGGCGGTCTCGACGCCTCGCTCGGAGGTGACGTCGCAGTGTACGAAGTGCGCCTGTGGCCCGAGCGCTGCGGCGGCGCTCCGACCGGCGTCGTCCTGCACATCGAGCAGCGCGACCCGGGCACCCTGCGCAATCAGGTGTCGGGCGGTGGCCTGTCCGAGTCCCGAGGCGCCCCCGGTGATGGCGGCGCGCGCATCTTGAATCTTCATCATTCCCCCTTGACTGTGAATGCGCCGGTCTAGCCGACGGTCTCGACCGCCACGGCCACGGCTTCGCCGCCACCAATGCACAGCGCGGCGATCCCGCGCCGCGCGTTGCGGGCGCGCAGCGCGTGCAGCAGCGTGGTCAGAATGCGTGCGCCGGTCGCACCGAGCGGGTGGCCTAGGGCGCAGGCGCCGCCGTTGACGTTGACGCGTGCAGGGTCGAGTGTCAGATCGTGTATCGCGGCCAGGGTCACGGCCGCGAATGCCTCGTTGATCTCGTACAGATCGACGTCCTCGGCCCGCCAGCCCGTGGCCGCGAGCACCTTGCGGATCGCGCCGACCGGCGCGGTCGTGAACCATTCCGGCTCCTGTGCGTGACTCGCGTAGGCGACCACCCGTGCGAGCGGCTTCACGCCACGGTCCGCGGCGGCCTGTGCACTCATCACCAGCACCGCTGCGGCGCCGTCGGCGATCGACGAAGCGCTCGCCGCGGTCACCGTGCCGTCCTTGCCGAAGGCCGGCTTGAGCGTCGGAATTTTCTTGAGGTCACAGGTGCCGGGGGTCTCGTCGTGCGCCACCAGCGTCTCGCCCTTGCGAGTCTTCACGGTCACCGGCGTGATTTCGGCGCCGAACGCTCCGCTCGCGGCCGCGAGCGCACGGCGCACCGATTCGCTCGCGAACGCATCCTGCTGCTCGCGGGTGAATCCGTAGCGCGCGGCCGTGGCATCCGCGAAGCAGCCCATGAGCTTGCCGTCGAAGGGGCTCTGCAGGCCGTCGAGGAACATGTGATCGAGCACCTCGCCGTGGCCCATGCGGTAGCCCGCGCGCGCCTTCGGCAGCAGGTAGGGCGCCTGGGTCATCGACTCGAAGCCGCCGGCGAGCACGATTTGTGCGCTGCCGGCGCGGATCTGGTCGGCAGCCATCATGACCGTCTTCAGTCCCGAGCCGCACATCTTGTTGAGGGTCGTCGCGGGAGTCGCGAGCGGCACACCCGCCGCAATCGCGGCCTGGCGCGCCGGCGCCTGGCCCAGACCGGCCGGGAGCACGCAGCCGAGGATCACCTCCTCGACATCGGCGGGCGCGACGCCCGCGGCCTCGAGGGCACCTCGCAGGGCGGCGGCACCGAGCGCCGGGGCACTGACGGGGGTGAATACGCCCTGGAACGCCCCGAGCGGCGTGCGCTGCGCGGCGGCGATGACAATTTCGGCTTTGGACATGAACGAACCTCTGTGGACTCTCGGGCCTTCAGCGGCGCGCGCGCCCGGCCAAGGCGGCGCCCGCGCGCCGTGCGGCCTCGGCGTTCACCCGCGGGATCAGCCCGTTTTCGAAGATAGTGATGAAAGTGGCGGCGATCTGTGCGCCGGTCATGGACTGGTTTTCACGATACCAGTGTGCGATCCAGTTCAGCGCCCCGGCGAGCGCGAAGGCCGTCATCTTCGGATCGCAGGGGTGAATCGAGCCGTCCTGTACGCCCTCGCGCAGCAGACGGCGAATACCCTGATCGATTTCGGACTTCAGTGACTTGATGTGCGCGCTCATCACCGGGGAGAGGTCCTGGTCCTCGGCACGCACCATGCACCAGCCGAACTCTGAGGCCACCGCCTGGCCGTAATGGCCGAGTACCGCCTGCAGCCGCACCCGCGCGCTCGCCTTCAGCCGGCGCGCCTTGCGGAACGCGCCACGGATCGGTTCGATCCCGGCCACGAAGCACTCGAACAGGAGCTGTTCCTTGTTCGAGACGTAGTAATACACTGTCGGCTTGCTGACCTTCAGCGCCGCGGCGATGTCATCGAGCGATGTGTTGTGATAGCCCTTGTGATTAAAGGCGTGCGCGGCGGCGCGAATGACCGCCTCGCGCTTGATCTGCCGGTCGCGGGCACGCTCCCCGCTGGCGCGCCACGGCGAGCTGCGCGCAGCGGTGGCGGAGGTGCCGGCCGGGCCGGTCTCACGAGCGGTTCGTCCGGGCGCTGTTTTGCGTCGACTGGTTGCCATGCCGGTTCAGGAGGGCCCGTCGCGAGGCGCGGCCCGGAGGCGCAGAGTATAGCCGCACGCGGCGCGTTCTGCGCGCTCCGCGGCCATGCGCCGGACGTTGCCTCGCGCGCTCGGTTGCCCGTGCGCGCCGGACCCGGCCGACGCGTTGACCGGCCGGGCGGCGCTGTATCATACTGATGAGTAGCTATCCTACCGGCGCGTAAAGACTTTTCGTCCCGCCCAGCGCCCAGCGAGCGAACCATGTCATCGAAGCACACGAGTGCCGTCCCTTCCGCCCGTGCCGAGGATCCGGTCCCGGCGCGCCTCGATCCACCGCTGCGCTTCATCTCGGCTGCCTCGCTGTTCGACGGCCACGATGCGGCCATCAACATGATTCGCCGCCTGCTGCAGACGCACGGCGCGGAAGTGGTGCACCTCGGGCACAACCGCAGCGTCGCGGAGATCGTCCGCGCGGCGATCCAGGAGGATGCGGATGCGGTCGCGGTGAGCTCCTACCAGGGGGGCCACAACGAGTATTTTGCCTACATGGTCGACATGCTGCGCGAGCGCGGCTGCGAGCACATCCGAGTGGTGGTCGGTGGCGGGGGCACCATTGCTCCGCAGGAAATCGAAGCGCTGGAGCGTCACGGCGTCGAGCGCATCTACACTCCGGAGGACGGTCGGCGGCTCGGACTCGACGGCATGATCAATGACGTGTTCACCCGGGTGCGCGCAGCGCGCCGGCCGGACTACGAACACGGGCCGCTCACGGCGCGCGAGCCGGCGCAGATCGCGCGGGCGATCACCGTGCTCGAGAACGCTGCACCCGGAGACCCGCAGCTTGAGCAGATCCGCCGCGCCGTGCAGCGCTCCCCGAATCGCGTCCCGGTGGTCGGGATTACCGGCAGTGGCGGGGCGGGCAAATCCAGCCTCACCGATGAGCTTCTCGGGCGCCTGACGCGGGAGTTCCCGGACCGCCGGATCGCCGTGGTGGCGATGGATCCGACCCGCCGGCGCAGCGGCGGGGCGCTGCTCGGGGA